>NZ_JBXWND010000005.1:0-267274 GCF_059610185.1 Ruegeria sp. YTSA108
ACAGGTGCCCGAAGGTCTTCCTCTCAGCAATCGCCATCGCAGCTCTCGTCATCTATTGGCTATGAGTCCTGACCCTAGAACCGCGCCTCTAATTGTCGAAGCTAATGCTCAGTTTATCTGAGGTAGCGATACTCTGGCAGGTTAATATATCTCCTCGGGTGACATCGCTGTCTTCAAGGGCCATTCGAGCATGCATATGGACCTGACCTTTTGTTAGACGCGCTTTGCAGGCGCCGCATACTCCGGACTGGCAACTGAAAGGTGGTGTTAAGCCCGCCGACAATATTGCATTCAGTAGCGTTTGATCTACGGCAACAGGAACCTCGTGTGTCGCCCCGCCCAGTTCAACTTGTGCATTGGCGGCGATACCCGTCACACTGGAGGCTGTGACTGTAGCCCCGCCGAAGCTTTCCATATGAATTCGGCTCGCAGGTACGTCCAGTGCCATCAGCGCGTTGCTCACGTCCGCATTCATAGCTCCGGGTCCGCAAATCCAGTAGTGGACATCTTGCGCCACAGGTGGGGTTTCCTTCACGGCGGCTTTTATGGCATCTGCATCCACGCGACCTTTTCGCCACGAGCTGGACCAACTCCACAGCGAGGGTGCAGACAGGACATGGCGCAATGTGAACCGGACGACATGATCAGTTTTCAATATGTCTAATTCTTCGCCAAAGATGATGCTTTCGCCATCGGCGTTGCCATAAATCAGATGAGCCACTGAATGAGGTTCTTTTTCGAGGACAGAGTTGATCATTGCAAAAAGCGGCGTGATGCCACTGCCTGCGCCAAAGAAATAGTGGGTGCGGCGCTTCAACGGGTCCGGCGTCAGGGAAAATTGACCGAATGGCGGCATGACATCGACCGTATCGCCGGGCTTTAGATGGTCTCTGATATGATTGGACACCAGCCCACCGGCCACCCGTTTTACCGTGATGCGCAAAAGGGCACCCGGCGGGTTGGAAATGGTGTAGCTGCGGCGTTGCTCTTTCTCGTTGAGGTGGAATCGAAGAGTGACATGCTGACCGGCTTGCCAGCAAAAGGTTTCTGCCAGACTGGTCGGTAGATCAAAGGTCACGCTTGTGGCTTTGCCGTTGATCTCAGGCCGGATTTCAGAAATTTTCAGGGAAAAGAAATCTGGGTTCATGGTTTCCTCAACGATAATCAAACGTGGTGTCGAGAGCTCGGATTGCCAGCCGACCAGCTTGGGAGACGATGAAAAACCTATCCGTCTGGTTCATCGTTCCAGTTGTGTCGTCCCAGATGTAATCAATACTGGTCTTGGCGATGACACGCGTGCCGCCCTCGGTGGATTCCGAGGAAAACGTGGGCGCACCGCGCCTTGTTTCCCTGTATCCCTGCATCGCGTCGGCCAATGTGGTATCCTGATGCCAATCAGGAAGTGTTTCCCAATCGGCCACCGGATAGGAAAACGTCTCATCTGGCTGTCCAAGCCCGAATTTGATTGTGACAGTATGTACTGCCTTCGGGTGCCAGTCTTTCCACGTTGCGGCGATCGCTGCCTCATCTGTTGCATTGAGATAGCGCGCCGCCAGGTCCTTGGGTTCGTCTGACGGGTTGGCCAAGACCAGTCCGGTTGCCAGGATCGTACCGATCAAGGTTGCAATAATGCGTTTCATTTACTTTCCAAATTTGGCGGAGTGGATGGAAGTGTACGACCGGGCAATTGAAGGAGTGATCCGATATTGACCCAAGGCATCTGGCTAAGTTTCGGCTTCTTGTGTCGCAAGGAAGTCCAGGATTGCTTGTTGGTGTCTGACAACCGGGCTTTCACCGTTGGCGGCAGGACCGACTTCAAAAAACGGGCTGGTCAAAGACTTTTGCTGTTGCTCACAGGCGTAAATATCTTCGGCTGTGAAATCACCTGACGCCATAGGATCATCTTCGCCGATTGCGTCGCTGTCAGGATATTTTGGGCCGCCGAAATCCTTCCAGAAACTCCAACTGCTCCATTCCTGTTTCTGAAATTCCCACCCTGAGGCATTCGCCAGTTTGGTGCGGTTTTCCACGCGCGTCAGATCAGGACCCAAGGGCGTGATAATGAAAATGTTCCAGCTATCCTCGCCCGCGCCAAGCCCGATACCGGGAAATAGCATTGGCACCCAGGCCCCAATATGGGGTTCTGGTATTGCCCGTGGTGTAGGCAGGTTTTTCTCCAAATCCTTGGCATAATCAGGCGCTGGCGGTTCCCAGAAGTGATAGTGCGGACCTTTCCAGCCGTATTCCGCCCGCGCATGATCATACATGTGCAGCGTATTCGAATGAAGATGGCTCAGGTGATAGACGTCGATATAGTTTTCAACCACGATCTTCCAGTTGGCCTTGATTTCATAGCTTTGCCGCGCATCGGGATATTCCACCAGGTCTTCCGGTTTGTGTGGACCCAACAGCGGATCAACAGCGCCGAACCACTCAGCAAGGCTTGGTGGATTTGGATCGGGATGAACAAACAGCATGCCGCGCCAGATATCCACACTGGCGGGTTTGAGGCTGAGGCAGGATTTGTCGACACCATTGGGATATTCCTTTGCCTCATCCGGAACAGAAATCAGGTTGCCCTCGAGATCATAGGTCCAGTCATGGTAGGGGCACGTCAGCGCCTTTTGCGTTTTCCCGACGGCCCGGATCAACTGGGTGCCACGGTGACGGCAGATGTTGTGAAACGCCCGCAGACGGTGATCACGCCCCATCACGATAAAGATGTTATTCAGCCCCGCCTGTACCGACACAAAATGACCGGGCTCTGGCACATCCTCAGCCAAACCTGCATAGCGCCAAGTGCGTGAGAAAATCAGCCGCTGTTCGCGATCAAACCAGTCTTGCGACGTATAGGCGTCAACGGGAAGGCGGTGGTACATTTGGGTCATGGCAACCTCTTAAACAAGCCAGATGGCGTAGGTCGGAAATAGGCTGGCCGCGATCATCATCAGGCCGAACACAGCCCAAAGGATCGCAACTGCCCAGAAAAGGATCGGATCGTGTTCGCGCGAGATATCAAAGACAAGTGCGGTCTGACCCGTCATAATCGATGGCACCAACCACCACAGAAACAGCAGGCCCCAAACCCAGTAGAGCCCCAGCACAGCCGCAACCAAAAGAACTGGTAATGCCATATGATTGACAAGGCGTCGGGTGCTCATACGTTCGGCTCCAAACTGGCGGCAAGGATCGTTGCAGCCTGTTTCAGCTCTTCGCGCCAGACCTCGGGCGGATTTAGCGGGGTCAGCGAATCCAGGTTCACATATGTTGCGGAAATCCCCTGCGAAACGGCACGGATCTGGGCAGGAGGGGCGTTCGGAAAGGCGCGTTTCAACACGACTTCAATCACCTCAAAGAACTGCTCCAAGCTGTCGACAAGGGGTTGTCGCATTGACGGATGATTGGCGACGGATGTGACAAGCGACTGGTAGGCCAGCATTACGCGCGGATCATTAGGGACAGATTTATCAAACAGCAGATCGATCAGATCAGCTGTTGTGCCCGTCGGTTCCAACGCGTCCCGAAGGGCGGTTGTCGCCTGCGCAAACCTGTCTACGACATGGCTTATAAGGGCCCCGGTCATCTCGTCCTTGTTGCCCAAATAATGACGCAGGATGGGTCGTTTGACACCTGCCTCAGTCGCGACGCGCTCTTGGGTAGCTCCCTCCAATCCGAAACGGGACACACAGGTGAGATATGCATCAAGAATCTGTTCTGATCGCTGGTCTTTAAGACTGGGACGGGGCATCGCTTCTCTCGTTTATTGTCACATCTGACAAATAACTATTCAAAGTATATTGTCAATAATGACAATTAATAAATCTCTGCAAGAGCCGGTGCGCCCACAACCCCGAGAGGTTACTTCAATGCACTAAGGTTTCAGTGTTTGTTGTCGCTTCCGGTAGCTTTCGCCGCATTGAATCGGTGTCGACTTCAAGTTTGCCAAATAGTTTTTCGGCCCAATGGACGGCCCCGGATGTCAAAAGAAAAACCTCTGGCACCACAATCCACTCACCAATCCACACACCGCCGGAACGCTCATGCTGGTGCAAAGTCAATTCGCCAATCTGCTCGGCGCGTTGACGTCCCAGTCTTCCGACAGCCTCGCCAAATTCTGACGCCCGTTGGTTCTGCTTATGCGCCATTGCAGATGAGGCACCCCGACCTGTTTCATGAGTTTCCGCGATTTCGGCAATGTCGGTTGAGGACAACAAATTCACGTTATGTGAGATTTTGCAAATGGTTGCACACAGTGCACCAAGCGCTGTCACGATGTCCGCTATTCCATCCCTCGCATTTTGCCAGTGCGGGTCGATGACGCCCAGTCCCAACGCATGTGCAACAGCACGTTTGATCTGTGACCCATCATCATTGTCATAGGCTCTCAGATCCCCTACTGGTCCTCCGATTTGAACATTCACCCCTCGCAACGCAGCGTCATCGATTGCGTTCTGTCGACGCACCAGCTCAGATTTCCAGACCTGCAGTTTGGTGGCGAAGCACATCGGAACGGCGTGCTGGCCGTTGGTGCGCCCCATCATCATCGTGCCCCCATGATGAACGATCTGCTGATCCAGCAATGTAAGGAGCCGCTGCAAGTCCAGACCGACCTCTGCGAGTCCGATCTTCATTTGCATTGCAAGAGCCGTGTCCATGATGTCTTGCGTCGTTGCACGGAAGTGAAAGTAATTCGCATGATCGCCAAGCGCTTTACGCATCTGTTGAATAAGCCCAACAATAGGTCGACCCACAATCAACATGTCCGCCTGCATTTGGTCCTTGTCGAGCATCTGCGGCGACAAAGCCTCAATCGCACGGGCTGCATCGCTGGGAATAAGCCCTGCCTCGGCCTGACATCGAGCCAGAGTTTGCTCAACCTTCAACCAGGCTGAGATCGTGCTGTGTTCTGACCAAATGACGCGCATGTCGCGGGTCGAGATACAGTCGCGATAAAGATCGAACTCAAGCATCACCCAGCCCTCCCGCCGCAAGCTTTCGGTCTCTTAGGACACCCCGGACACGGAACGCTATCGCGCCAGCACCGATGATTATGAAAGCCAGCGCAATTGGGCGTTCGACAAAAATCAGAGCGCCCCCATCCGACATCAGCAGCGATTGGCGAAAGGTCTCTTCGGCGCCCTTTGCCAACACAAATGAGATGACAAATGCGGCGATATTAAAGTCGTGCTTTCGCATCAGCCAACCTACAAACCCTGCCACGGTCATCACTGTCACATCGAACATTGACCCACGTGCAGAATAGGCGGCGACAAAGGCGGTCATGAAGATCATCGGATAGAGGACATTAGTCGGAATTTTCAGGATCAAGCGCGCCACTTGCGTGGCTCCAAAATAACCGATCACGCCATACGCAATGATACCCAGCATTCCGCAAGCGAACAGTTTATAGACCAATTCCTTGTCAGTCAGGAAAAGTGTTGGTCCAACCTGAATGCCATGGATCAGGAAGACACCCAGAAGGATGGCGCCAATGGTCGATCCCGGAATGCCCAACGTCAACAGGGGAGCCATAGATGGGCCGGAAACCGCATTGTTTGCTGCTTCGGGTGCTGCGACACCTTCCAATGCGCCCTTGCCCCATTGCTCGGGGTTCTTCGCCCGGCGCTTCCCTTCACCGTAGGATATGAAAGCGGCAATCGCTGAGCCCAGCCCCGGCAGGACGCCGATACCTGCCCCGATAAAGCCACCACGCAAGGCGTGCGGCAGGCAGGGTTTGTATTCCTCCCAGGTCAGATCATTGCCGTCTTGCGTGCTGTCGTTCTCTTTAGTCTCACCATGGGTTTTCCGACGTTCTTCCAATTGGGCAAATACTTCGCCTAGAACAAAGACACCGATCATCAGGGGAACCAGTCCAATGCCATTGGACAAGTCGAAGGAGCCAAAGGTGTAGCGTTCCTCGCTCGAAATCGGATCAAGCCCAACCATGGCGACCAGAATTCCCATCAGGGCCGACGCCAGTCCTTTGACTACGGATTTGCCGATTACCGATCCAATCACAACAAAAGCGGCAAAATAGATTGCAAAGGTTTCCGGCGGTCCCAGTTTCAATGCGATGGACGCGATGAACCCTACACCGATGACCAACATGATATCCCCCATCAGATCGCCAATGACTGAAGAGATGGTGGCGACCTTCATCGCCTTTCCTGCCTTTCCCGCGCGCGCCAGCGGATAGCCGTCGATCTGGGTGGCAGCACTGGCAGCTGTGCCCGGCGTATTGAACAGAATGGCCGCGATTGATCCACCATAGCGTCCGGATTTGCCAATCACGTAAAGAAACGCCAAGGCGAAAAGGGGCGACATATAGAAAGTGATCGGCAACAGCATTGCGATGGCGGCTGATGCGGTCAGTCCGGGGGTCGCACCCACGATCATGCCAACAAACGCCGCCAATACGATGGCGAAAAGCAGCATCGGATCTGTAATCACCGAAAGAAGAGCGGGAAAGATTTCCATATTTTGTTACCCCTGAATCCAGTTCAGCAGATCAAAGACCTCGCCATAGGGTGGGAATACGCCGAGCAGCACAAAGAAAATGATGTGAAAGACCAGCGGGCACAGAATGACTGATAGCGCCAATCCGGTCCGACTACGGACGTCAAAAATGTAGAGAACCAGCGGAGCAACAATCGCAGTCGGAACAAGGTATCCGAACCATCGGAAAGATTGCTGATAGATCAGCGCAATGATGAAAAGGCCGATGATCTCAAGCGTGGCCCCATTGTCGGGTTCGCCTTGTGCTTCACCTGCGTTCTGACGTGTGGCCCCGATGATCAGGAATCCGGACAGAGCAAGCAGCGCAACAGCTGCAGCAAAAGGCACAATGCCAGCCCATGTATCACCGGGCGAGGCCGCTGGCACTTGCCAGGCACTCCAGATGGCAACACATGAAATGGCTGCCAGAACAAGCCCTTCGGCATAAGCACGCATAATTCCCTCCGTCACACATTGGTCGTTGAGAGAGATCGGCTGGCGATATCGCCACCTGATCCTGTCAGTCTCAGTTCGTCAGGCTATCCACCAAAGGCGCGGCGTCTTCTTTCATCGCCGAAAGTGTTGCCTTGGCATCTGCGCCGTTTTGATAGACCGGGCCGGTTCCGCGTGAGGCCAGAAGTTCGGCAAACTCAGGTTTCGCTGCGATCTGTTCCAGTGCGTCTTCCATGGCCGCAACCACCTCGGGCGGCGTGTCTTTTGGTGCGAATACAATCACCGGGGACGATACGGCAGCGAAGGGTATCCCTAGTTCACCAAATGATGGCACATCCGACATAATCCCGTCGCGGTCCTGACTGTTGACCGCCAGCGCGCGCAGCTGATCCTCAAAACCGGCCAATTGCTGCACGCCAAGGAAACCGAAATCAGCTTGTTCGCCAATTAGTGCTGCACGGGTCGGACCACCACCTTTGAATGGTACATCCTGTGCCTCAATGCCGTTGTTGGCCAGAAAGCCCAGGCCGCCAACATGGTGAAACCCGCCGCGTCCCGAATGCGCCCAACGAAGCGATCCTGGATCAGCCTTTGCCGCGTCGATCACGTCTTGCACGCTTTGGAATGGGCTGTCCTTTGGCACCATCAGCGATGTCTGCAACTGACCGACCTGAGCGACAAAATTGAAACTTTCCAATGCGTCAATGTCGGTGTCCCGCGTCATGGTCGACAAAAGGAACGACCCACTCGACGTCATCATCATCGTGTATCCATCCGGACGCGCACCGACGACCGAGTTGGCGCCGTTCAGACCGCCCGAACCGGGCTTGTTCACGACTACAACTGGTACGTCCAATATGCCCTCGGCTGCCGCCGAGATGGCACGTGCATAAGCATCTGTACCACCACCGGCCTTGTACGGCACGATGAGGTTGATGGGGCGCTTGGGCCAGTCGGCAGCAAAGCTGGCTGTGGCTGTTGTCGCTACGGCAACGGCGGCAATGGCCGCGTTAAGTAGTGTTCTGCGTTTCATCGGGTCCTCCCATAAGCTCGACCCTAAACTATCTAAGTTTGGGTGTTGATAAAAATGCAAAGATAACATCTACTCTTGCAAAAAACGAAAGACTGGGTGAATGAACATCAAAGCTTTGCGCGCATTCAGTATCACGTTGTCCGAAGGCTCTCTGATTGCCGCCTCGGAAATATTGCACCTGAGCCAACCCGCTGTCAGCCGATTGATATCGGGATTGGAAGCAGAACTAAGGCTTACATTATTTGATCGAAGCGGCCGCAACCTTACACCTACTCCAGAAGGGTTCGCATTCTACCGCGAGGCAGGTCGAATTCTGGAAAATCTGGATGAAGTGCCCAGGATCGCGGCGGAAATTCGTGCTGGGCGAACGGAATCACTGCGCATTGTCACTATGCCCAGAATTGCGCAAACCCTATCGGCCCGCGCAGTGGCAAGGTTTTTCAAAGAACATCCTGACATCAACATCAGCCTGGATGTCCGGGCACGGCGCGAAGCCGGAAAGTGGTTAGCAGGGCGCGAATACGACATCGGTATTGGAGCATTGCCCGTTGAACATCCGGGAATTCGCACACAACCGTTATTGAGAGTTCGGGCACAGGCGATCCTGCCTGCAGATCACAAACTTGCCAAACGACAGGAACTCTCAGCGACTGAGCTTGTGAATGAACCTATCATCCGTTTGATGCAGGGGTTGCTACTGCGAGATCAACTGGATGACATCTTTCATTCTGCTGGCGTTTCTCCTGGCCAGTCTTGCGAAGTTGCGTCTTCCCAACTGGCGTGTTCACTTGTTGCAGAAGGGGCAGGTATAACTATCGCAGATGAATTGGTCTCAGCTCAGATTGGTCTCGAAAACTTGATCCTGGTGCCGGTTGTTCCCGAAAAATGGATGACATTCGGGCTGTTGTACCCCGTCTCGCAGGACAGAACTGAAGCTCTTTGCCGCTTTGAAACAGTTTTGCGCGACTTGGTTCGGGAACTGGCGGGTCAAAGCCCAACGTTGGAAGTGGCCATGGATTAGGACCATTCGATGATCAGATGCTCGGGGTTCAATCGCCATTGAATGCGTCAGGCTCTACGCTGACGCAGTTGCAGAAATGATCCACATCGCTGTGTCGAGAAGAGCGACCAAGGTTTGTTCGTTTGATTGACAATGGGAGCTTAGTGAACTTATCCCCCAATTTGTGGCGCGCGCAGCATTGGTAGGTGTGGGCTCTTTCAAGACCTTGGGTGCAGTGCAGCATTTCGGTTCAAGAACCACTCGCCATCAATTTGAACGGCCCATAGCCGACATCCATCAGCCCTTTGAAATACTGTGTTAGCAGCCCGCATTTCAGACATTCGCTGCGATTGCGAAAGTTAGTCTAGGTGAATTCTCACTCCGCGGTCGACAGTGGAATCGCTACCTCAGACTTGTCTCATTCATTGCTAGATTTCTATGGCTACAACAAACTCCAGCCAGCTATCGATGCCGGGGGTCAAGATCTGGGGCCAGGCACGAAAACAAATCTGAGGGCACATGCGAATTTGATTCTCTAAACCTTTTTACAATTGAATCGCGCCAATCAAACGACGTTCGTAACATCACAACCTTGTCTCGGGTTCGCCAACAAAGAATTTTAGAACCGATAAGTCGCGCCTAGCACAGGCCCCGACTGATCAAATGTAAAATCGTTGCCGTTGATTTCATGATCGAATGAGATATAGCGATAGCCACCGCGGATCAGCCACCTGTCGTTGATTGCGTAATCTGCCGTCAGCAGAATCTGCCAGGTTTCACTGTCGCTGCGGAAGCCTCCGTAGTCGACAAAACCGGAGCCCGACCACTTATCCGAGAACTGTACCCGTGCTCTGGCGCCGATGACAGGGTCGATCCAGCTATCATCTGCCGTTGTTGTGCGCCCCGGTGCCGCGCCGGGTAGAAGGGTAAATTCCGTTTCAGTGCTGAACCACCGGAAACCCCCGGCGACGTCAACGGTGATAGTTGGCGCTTCATACACTCTGTAGCCAACATAGCCACTTAGGTATTGTGTGGTAAATGATGTCTCCAGACCCGAGCCGGCAGGTCCAGGAGCGCTGTTACTGAAAGATAAGTCTGTGTAGTTGTAATCTGCAAGTATCAGCCAACGTCCGTTGGTGGCCGAGAACGCACTCATAAAGGCAAAATCGAGGTTTTCCAACGCATCCGAAAAGCTGAGCGTACCGTCCAGAGTGCCCAAAGGTGTGTCCAATGTAGTCTCTGTTTCCGGCATGAACAGGTAGATTGTGGCCTCATATGACCAATCGGATTGTTGAGCCGAAGCCACTGTGGCCACAGATGCAAAAAAAGCTACTCCGCAAGCGCAGCTTTTCACCCAAATTGACGAAGTCATTCTGTCCCTCCCGTCAAACAATCAAGTTTGAATAAATGGTCTTTGGTTTGTGGTTGTTTAGCCATGGGCCTCATTCTACAGCTCCTTCGGTTGCCATGGAACCGCTGCCGACACGATTAATATCAGTGTTCGGGAAGAACTCGGACCAGACATGCCAGAATGCGCCTGCGCGCAGGGTTTCGACACGTTTTAGCTGACCCTGATCTGAATGGCCCCAAAAATCGCAATGGCTCACAGGTTGACCAAAGTCGTTGTACCAAACGCCTAGGCTTTCATACTTTGGATCCAAGCTGACCACGACATCTCGTCCGCCGACATTGGAATTCACGATCCACTCGTTCTCGACGATGAAATCATCAGTCCAGCAAACCGCATCCTTACCGATCGTAATTCCCCAAACGTAGGTTTTATTTGGTAACCGATCGTCCGAACGATCCATGTTGTCCATCACGGGCGCGTCTTCCTGATGCTGGCGTCCGATGCCCCAGCCAAACGTGATCTCGGTCATCATATCCAGCAGGCGCAAAAATGGGTTCGGGGATGGCTTGTTCAGAAATACCTCACCGTCAGGATAGGCCTTCTGAAACCCGCGGAACGTCATTCGAAAGGTTGGCCAGGGCTCCATTCGCGCTTCGGGTCGAAGGGGGCAGGCAGGACCGTCGGAGTTAGGGTCGCGGTCCGCCTCGCGGAAACCATAGATGTGCTGGATCGGCTCGCCCATGTCGTTATCGCGCAGGATTAGGTTATTGCCATGCTGGGCCAAAACCTCGAGATTCAACCGTCGTCCTTCTATTCGCGGAATGTAACCCTGACCCAGATTGGCCATAGCGCAATAGGTCATGACCACGTCTTCGCCACCCAAGCCATCTACATTCCCGGCCAGATGAGGGCGCATAATCTGCGCATCCGGGTGCGCGCGGGCTTGGCCGTTGTTTTCGATGACTACGACGGGCGCAGTTGGTCCGACATATTTGCGGGCTTCTTCAATTGGAAAGTACTGGGCGTCATTGAGCTGGTTCCTTAGACCCAAATGCACCCAAACGTAGGGAAACCCATAAAGAAGAAGAGTAAGCACAGCCGCTATGAGCCAAAGCCAGAAAGGGCCAGCGCCCAAAAGGAAATGCGCAAGTGTTGCCGCTGCAAATCCGCCAAGTCCGATACCGATCAGGCGATATTCATTGCGGATAAAGCGCACCATATTCTCGCGCTTTACCTTCAGCAGCATTTGAGAGACGTCGCCAAGGTCTCTGAAATAGACAAAGCCGATCCCAAGGGATGTGATCAAACCCAGTGCAAAGAAAAGTAGTCCAATCATGTGATGATCCTAAAGGCTTTGGTGCGTCGCTGCCGTTATCGGTGTTATTGCTGCGGGGCTTGGCGTTTGATCAGGAACGCCTCAACCGCTTGTCGCGATTCTGGGCGCGTGTTTTCAATCCCTTCATAGGGCACGCCATAGGCCGGCGGACTATCTGGATATTTCTCTTTACGGGCCATGTGTCGGCCCAGAATTCGCACAAACTCCTGTCCACCCCAGGCGCCAACCTCGGTTGAGACTGAAAATTCTTCGCGAGTGTCGCGATATAGGTCAAAGAATTCGGCGGCGATGGGGTTTTTGCCAGGTGGCGGCAAGATGAGTTTGAGTTGATCTTTGACGACGGCTTCGGGTTTTTTGTCTGAATAGATGATCACGTGGTCGCGGCGCGATTTTGCTTCGTCGTCGAAAAGCAATGCAGCAGATTGATCCACGCCGTCAATTAAGCGATCGCGTGGGACAAACTGATCGGCACCGGCGAAGCGAGCCATTGTTGTATAGAGATCGGAGATGTGGATGATGCTGTTGAGAAGGCCATCTGCTGTGATCATGCCGGGCCACCGGATAAATGCATCAACCCGCACACCGCCCTCGGTGGTGTCGGCTTTACCGCCACGAAAGATCATCGGAGTGAACCCTGATTGCGGTGAGTATTTGGTGAAATGGCCGTTGTCGCCCATTACGATAACGATTGTATTCTCAGCCAAGCCGAGCTCGTCAATTCTGGTGAAGAGATCACCAAGCCATTGATCCAGCAACTGCATCTTGTCGACATAAAGTCCGCCGTTAGCGCTTTTGGGGCCCGTTCTGCCGGTTCGTGTGTTGTCCAGCGGGATCATGGGCCAGTATTGCATGAAGAATGGTTCTTCACCGCCAGCCAAACGCTCCAATTCGTCCATGGTCTTGTCCTGGAAGGCTTGGTTCATCTCGTCATACTTTGCGGCGTTCCAGCGCTCGCCAGGTTCCATTCGGATTTCGCGGATCGGGCCGCCAGCTTCGCCTTCAATAACGGTCATCATGGCCGAGGCATCAGGACGAAACCACTGGTCGATGGTGTACTTATCATCGTAGTCCCGAATAGCCACCGAAACCTGTTCCTTGATCGCGTCATCATGGAAGATCGTTAGTTGCCCCTGTTGGTGGATTGCATGCTGGGCATAATCGAACCCCTGATTCATCGCCCAGCTTTCTGAAATATCCCCCATGTGCCATTTGCCAACGTGGCTGGTAGAGTATCCAGCCTGTTTTAGTACTTCCGCCAGCGTAACCTCTTCCCCTGGAAGGCCTTCCCCGGCGATATCAACCTGTGTGTTGCCCATTCCCATACGGACGGGTAGCCGCCCGGTCATTTGGGCAACGCGGGTCGGGGTGCAGGACGGTTCGGTATACATCCGAACCATACGCATCGCTTCATCAGAGAAATCATTGATGTTGGGCGTCTCATAGCCCCGGACGGCATTCAACTCGGGTATTCCCATATCTCCGAAGCCAAGATCATCGATCAAGACACTGACTATGTTTGGGGGTTGCCCCTTGTTCCTATCTCGAAAAGCGGCCAGAGCATCATCAACAGCGGTATCATCCTGTGCCCATTGTTCTGCATGTTGTGCCTGCAGAATATAGAATTCGGCATCGTGTTGAATTGGGTCTTCCTGCGCTTGCAAAGGTGGTGCCGTAACGCCTGCACAAAAAACCAGAAGCCATTGTAGTTTCATTCCGTCTCCCCCAGGTTTGAAGCCGAGCTTCGGTGTTTGATCTTTGATGCGTTAACCAATTGTAACATCGTTATATTCAGATATTTACTTAAATTTGCGACGTCACTGCCAGCTCATGAATACATCACGGGTCAGTTCAGTTTCCGGACGCAGGTTTTCGATGCCCTCATAGGGGGTACCTTTGCCGATCTCTGAATGTGGATATTTGGCGATCATCTTCTGGTGGCGCTTTATCATATCCTGAAAAGATGCACCGGCCCAAAGCGAGTAGCCAACCAACGGGTGTTCCTCACGAGGGTCCCGATAGATGTTATAGGTTGGAGCAGCCGCGCCGGGTTGACCAGGGGCAGGAAGGTGCATCTTGAATTCTTGTTTAACGACCGAGCGCAAGACAGGGCCTTCGTAGACATAGACATAGTCGCGCCGACCGTTCCCCTCGCCGTTCAACAGTAACGCCGTCTGGTCAATGCCGTCTATCACACGGTCCCTTGGGATAAAGGCGGTGGCTCCGGCAATTCGCGCCATTGTGGTGAAGATATCTGAAACATGAACGATGTCGCCAGCTGCAGTGTTGGGTTCGATCACACCGGGCCAGCGAATGAACGCATCGGTTCTTACTCCGCCTTCAAGATGCTGAGTTTTGCCTCCGCGATAGATTAGTTGGTTCAGGCCGGATGAGCCTTCATAGTGATACATCAGACCATTATCTGCCATCAGAACAACAATTGTGTTGTCTGCCGTGCCGGTTTCTTCAAGCTTGGCCAAGAGATCTCCAATCCATCCATCAAGCAGTTGCAGCTTGTCGGCATGAAACCCGCCATTTCGTGAAATTGCCTGATCCGGGTAGACGAAGTTCAACGGGTACAGCGGCCAGTATTGCAAGAAGAATGGCGCATCCTCGGAGGCTACACGTTCGAGTTGCTCCAGCGCCTGCCGTTGATATCGTTCGTTCATCTCTTCATATTTGGCCTGCGTCCAAACCTCACCGGCTGACATGTCTACTTCCAGGGCGGGCCCACCGGCTTCGGCCTCGACACCGGTGACAAGACCATATGGCTTGAAGCGCTCATCCAGCAGGAACTGATTGTTCTGCCCCTCGGGCACGTAGCCGAGCATGGCGTTGGACCTCATTGCCTCGGGGATCATGAGGCTCAGCTGCACTTGCTGGTGTAGTGGAAATGCGGCCCAGTCGAATCCCTGATTGTGTGGGTACGATTGCTCAATGTCACCTTGGTGCCATTTGCCGATATGCGCCGTATTGTAGCCGACTTGTTTCAGTATCTCCGGCAGTGTCACTTCGCTGGTCGGAAGACCTTCTCCAACCAAAGCCACTTTGACCTCTTCGACACCGGCGCGTATTGGGTGGCGCCCTGTCAGCATGGCGGTACGTGTGGGAGTACAAGAGGGTTCGGTATACATGCGCATTAGCGACATGCCTTCGGTAGCCAACTGATTGATGCTGGGTGTCTCGATCCCCATGACGTAATTCATCTTGCGGTCACCTATCTGACCAAAGCTTACATCATCGATCAAGATGTAGAGGAAATTAGGAGGCTTGCCGCCATTGGCCGCACGAATTTCGGTCAGCTTGGCGTCGACTTCAACGTCTTGCGCATCCCATGCCTCACCAAACTGCGCGCGAAGGAATTCGAACTCGCCGTCATGAACAATCGGGGTTTCCTGAGCAAGCACGGAGCCGGCACCAATCAACAACGCAGGCAAAATGTATCTAAGTCTCATGTCAAACCTCCAAATCTCTGTTCCGTACCGATTCCGAATCAAGGCCATGCGCCTGCAGCCGTCCGTCAATACTGCTGCGCAGGTCCGAAAGGCTTTCTGCCAGATCGGCGAGATAGCGCATCTGAAGAACAGACTGCGACCTTGGCGGCACCGCCAGTTCGGCGAAGACCACTTTGTAGTCGCGGCAAATTCGATCAAACTCTTGGTCTTTTGCCCGCAGGTCCTGCAGCAGGCGACCCGCTTCGGGAAATTGGGATTCAAAGAACTCATCATCCGTCATTGGCAGCGCCCTTCAGGCATTCGTTTGCCAAGCATGCATCCAACAGAATATGTATTGAACGTATAAAGCCGCATGCTACCGTAGCACCATGGCGACAAACCCTTATTGCGAAAGGATAGTTCTTTGACCGTCAGCATGGACGATCAGGAACAGAATGACACTCAACAGTTCTCGGCCGAGCAGGTGCGCGATGCGTTGGATAGGGTTCAGAAGTCAGATGAATTCAAAGGGTCCGCCCGCATGCGGTCTTTTCTGTCTTATGTTGTGATGGAATCGCTCGAGGGTCGTTCCAACGAGATACGCGCCAAAACCATTGCGATGGATGTTTATGGATACGACGCGGATGAGCTATTGAAACGCGAAGGCGTCGTACGCGTGGATGCGGGACGTGTTCGGCGAAAACTCCAAGCTTATTATGAAAGTAATGGGATCGCTGACGAATTGGTAATCTCATTGCCTGTCGGAAGTTACGCACCCGAGTTTTTGCCGGGCTCCAATCGAAGCAGACAACCATTACGCGGAAGGCGACGGACTTACGCAGTCGTTATCTCGCTTTCACTTCTAGTAGCCGGTATTCTAGTCGGTGTTCTGATCGGCCGCGGTTCGAAATCTGTTGCTCCAATAACTGGCAAAACTGCGATCTACGACGTGTCGCCAGCCCGCGTCGAAGCAATGAACCTAAGCAACGCTGGCCGGGATCTGATTTTTCCGGTTACAGATTTGGCACGCCTTCAACCTGCGTTGTTGATATTCCAAACAGCAATTGAACGAGATCCGTTTTATTACGGGGGGTATGCTGGCGCTGCTCAGGTCGAAACCATGTTCGCCATCATGAAATCTGGCGATCTCGGTTCTGATGAGTTTTTGCACGCGGCCGACAAGAATAGTGCTTATGCTTTGGAATTGGCTCCGGATGCAGCATGGCCGCTTTCAGCGCGAGCCTGGTTTGAATTTGGGGTGGGCAATTACGATAGCGCAGTTCGATTATCCCAACGGGCCGTAGGTTTGGCACCCGATGATTCACATGTTGCTGAATTCGATGCCTTGATTTCCCTTTATACATCTGATTTTGAACGAGTTTTGTCTCAATCAGCGCGATATAGAGTCCTGGCCCCACAAGGAGGGGGACTTGTATTTGACAATGCATTGGGTGCGGCTCAGTTCCATACGGGAGACTATGCTGCCGCAATCAGGACGTTTGATGAAACAATATCGCGTGGTGGGCCGTTCGGACCAATTTCCGCAGCTTACCTTATGGCAGCCCACTGGAGGAACGGAGAACAAGCAGAGGCACAGCGGCTTGCAAAAGTATTTTCGGACACTTGGCCAAGCTTCCCTCTCGAAGCACTGAAGGCTCGAGTGTTTGTAGACCCACAGCCAGTTCAAGAGCTGATCAGTGCAATGAAGGCTGCGGGTTGGTCAGGAACCATCAGACCCTGATTCTCAAGCAGTAGGATGTGTCACAATCAATTTGCTCAGATTGGAATGACATAAAGACCAGCGTAAAAATGCCAGCGCCATGCCGCGAAGTAGAGTTTGTTTGCGCCGCCCCCGGACTGCGCAGGTGTATCGGTAATAGTCATTTAGCGGCCTCCAAGCACAATCGCGCCGCATCCAGCGGGATACGGGCATCTTTGATTTCAATAAAAGGTAATGAAATCAGGCGTGAGGCAGGGCGCGGGTCAAACGCGCGGGATCGAGATCATTGCGCTCGGCAACGCGTTTGGCGATAAATTCGAAAGTTCGCGTTGCTGTGGTCTGTACGAAGCGTGGACAACTGTCTTGAAGCAGAACGGACGTGTTGCTGATGCGGCAAGCTTCGCAATCAACGGTCACTGGTGCGCTGTCGCCATCTATATTTCTGCAGATGCCGCTCAACTGCCCGCCTGCTGCGATATAGGCGGTGAGTTCCGGGGGCGTAGACGTGGGAGCTGTCCGATGCGCAAAGCTCAGCATTCGTGACTTTGGGCTCAGAGCCGACCTCAGATGCGGCGCGGCATCTGCCAGTTTCGCAGAACTAGCATCGTGGCAGAACGGCCCATAAGAGACATTCTACAACCGAGCGGATTACTGAAAAACAGCGTTGCAAACCGGCGTTTGCTGCCAGTGCATACCCATTCGCAGCAATATCTACACTATCCGGGAAAGACCGGAATTGGTCACGACAGCGGTCGTTCTAACATTTTGGCTGCAGACAAGCTGTCAGGCGGTACAAAAATCTCGCAGTATCGAATTAAAGAGCCCCGGCTTCTCTAAATGCGTCGCGTGAGCACATCCAGGTATCACGGCGAGGTTGGCGTCGGGAATTGATTGCCACAATTGTTCGGTTTGGCTCCATGGATAGGTCCGATCCCGGTCACCCCAAATCACCAACGTACGGGTCATGATATCCGCCAAATGTTTGGCGCCGCTCCAACTTTCCATTGCGTCGAGCCCAATTAGCATGGTTTGCAGGCTGCATTGTTCTGCAATCATAGCACAGTCCTCATAGGCCGCAGCTTTTCCCCGATCAAGAAACCAGGTTGCCGCAATACGTCTGGCCGTGGCTCTTGGTCCTTCTGTATTGGCCCGGCGCTTTGAAGTGTCGATCGTCTCAAACCGGCCGGGTAAAATGCCAATCGTTCCGGTGCCGTAAAGCACCAACCGGTCGATACGTTCGGGTGCGCGGGTAACCATTTCTTGGACGATCATCCCGCCCATTGAATGGCCGATCAGGATAAATCGCTCAATTCCCCGCCCGGTTAATTCGCACAGCGCCCACTCGGCAAATCCAGCAATACTGGTAGGGGCCTCGAGATGCGCATTCTCACCAAATCCCGGTAAGTCCAAGGCTACGACGTTGAAACCGGCCAGGGCTTCGACTTGCCCTAACCATTGTCGACTGCCGCCCAAAAATCCATGGACGAATACGACAGGTGTCATTTGCGCCCACCCTGTACAATGCGATCAAGGATCATGGCGCAGAAAAGGATCGCAAACCCGGCGAGGATGCCTTGGCCCACATTGGCATATTGCAATGCTTCCAGCACGTCCTCACCCAGCCCCTTGGCGCCAATCAGCGAGGCCACGACGACCATCGCCAGCGACAACATAATCGTCTGGTTGATCCCCGCGCGGATCGATGGGCTTGCTAATGGAAGATCTACCTTAGTGAGCAAGTACCACTTATTGGCACCGAAACTAATAGCTGCTTCGCGCACGCTTTCTGGTACACCACGCAGACCAAGAACGGTCAATCGTACCACCGGTGTGCCGCCAAAAATCATCGTGACCACAACCGCCGCTGGCTTTCCAACGCCGAAGAACGCAATCACAGGCACCATGAACACGAAGGCTGGCATGGTTTGCATGAAATCCATGATCGGCTGGATAAACGCATAGAACCGTGGGCGACGGGCAGCAAACATGCCGAGCGGAATTCCTATAACAATCGACAGACACGCCGCTGTCCCCAACAAGGCCAGCGTCGTCATGGCACCTTCCCAGAAACCCAGCAGGCCCATATAGGCCAGAAATGCGCCCGAATAGATCGCCGTGCTGATGCCCGCTGTCAGCCAGGTCAGCAGAATAATCAAGCTCGCAATCACGATCCATGGCGTCTGAACCAGTATGACCTCTAGCGCATCCAACAGAGTGCGGATGCCGAATGTCAGCCCATCAAAGAAGGTCTCGCTGTTGCGTACGCACCAGGCGATGAAATCTTCTACCCAAGTGATACTGGTCAGGCGGATGTTTGGGTCTGTCGGAAAATGGCTAAGCAGTGAAAAGCGCCCTGGGAAGCTGTAATGCAACATTGCCGCGGCGACGATTAACGCCATGAAGATTGCGCTGAACACGATCTGCGACACCGGCATGGCCGAACGGATCGAACGATCCGATAGCCACTCCGAGAAACGCGCCTCAAGCGCCCAGTTCGCCACCTGCGACTGTATGAATTTGATGATGATCAGTATGATCAGGCCGGTTAGAATGATGTAAGGACCTTCAGCTGCCATCGCCTCGGCCTCGGCACGGATACCCCCTATGTTTTCTTCAAGCGAGTCCACCGTTCGCTGATAGACATCGATCTTGTCCGAATTGTTTTCGATAGCCGCCGCCAATTGCTGACGGCGCAGTTCAAGCGTCCCTTCAATCGATGCAATACGCTCCATTGCCTCGGCTGCCAGATCGCCGAACAACCCTCGCGCAATCTGCACAAAGGCTATAGTTTCGAGGATCAGAAATGGTAACGCCCATGACCACAGACCTCGCGCACCGAACCAGACCGGACCAAACAATCCGGCCATCAGATTGAAAGTTGGTGTAAAGCGGGACGATGCACCAATCTTGTCGAAATTACGGATGTAGTAGTCAGGGCTGGTGCGCACAAATGTGCGAATGCTTTCACGCCGCTCTTCGGCATAGGCAAGGGCCGCTTCGCTTTCGGTATCTTCCAGCGGGTTCACATCAGAAATGCTCATGACACTTCGGTCCCTTCGATCACGGTGCGCAACAGATCGGCACGGGTTATGACGCCAACATCCACGCCGCCGTCCTCCACAAGGATTGCGCTACTGTTGTCGATCGCCAGATTGATCAGCGTGCTCAGATTTTCGTCTTCATTCACGCGCGGGGCATCCGCCGATAGCGGCCCATGGGCCGCAATATGTTCTGGAATTGGCCGCATGACCGCATGGGCGCGCACCACTTTGAGGCGTGAAATACCTGCAACGAAATCAGCCACATAGTCATCAGCGGGGTTCATGACAATGTCTTCGGCTGTCCCGATCTGCACCACCTTGCCGTCCCGCATGATGGCGATCCGATTGCCGATGCGGACGGCTTCATCAAGGTCATGGGTAATGAAGATCGTAGTCTTCTTGAGAATCTTGCTCAGCCGGATGAATTCATCCTGTAATTGTCGCCGGATCAGCGGATCAAGGGCCGAAAACGGTTCATCCATCAAAAGCACGTCGGGGTTGGCGGCCAAGGCGCGGGCCAGGCCCACACGTTGTTGCATGCCACCGGACAGCTCGTGTGCGAACTTTGACCCCCAGGCACCCAGTTCGACAATATCGAGAATAGCAGCAGCCTGACGCATGCGTTCATTCTTGCTGACCTGTCGGATTTCCAGTGGCATTGCCACGTTATCCAACACCGACCGATGCGGCATCAGCGCAAAGTTCTGAAACACCATACCGATTTTGTTGTTGCGAAACTGCTGAAGCTCTTTTGGCCCCAAGGCCATGACATCAGTGCCTTCGATTTCGATCTTACCAGCTGTCGGCTCCAGCAGTCGGTTGAAATGGCGAACCAGGGTGGATTTACCGCTGCCTGACAGACCCATGATGCAAAAAATCTCACCCCGGTTTACCGACAGGCTGACATCAGCGACGCCGACAACACAGTTGTATTCGGCCAGCACTTGGGACTTGTCCAACCCACGGTCGCGGATCGCCTGCAGCGCCACCTCGGGTCTGCCTCCGAAAATTTTCCAGACATTCGAAATTTCGATAACGGTGTCGTCGCTCATAGGTCCTCCAGAGATCTGCTTTTGGGTGGCGCCAACAGATGCCGCCACCCTGTTTCTGGAAGTGGGATCAGAGGCCCAGCCAAGCGTCGACGCGATCCGGGTTCGCTTCGACCCATTCGCGGGCAACCTCTGCCGGATCGCGACCTTTGCCGCTGATCTCAAAGGCGAAACCGCTGACATCATCCGCAGTCAATGCGAAATTCGCGAAGAAATCAGCAATCGCAGGTGAGCGGTCTGGCAACGTATTGGACCATGCGATCTGGACGTTCTTCAGGGCGTCTTTGGTGGCAACACTGGATTTGCTATACCAATCCGGATCGTCCGATGGCTGCACCATCACGTATTTTGCCGGGTCGAACGTCGGCTCGCTCAGCATTTGAACGTCGAACATGTACCAGACCGCGTGTGGCTTGTAGCAATAGAAGGCATAGCCCTCGCCTTTGGCGATGCTGTCTTTGATACGCGCGGTCTTCACGCTTTCTTCTGCACGCACGGGCTCGATGAAATCAAGCAGACCGTAGTCGCGCGTTTTCACCTCGTTCACATTGGCCGAAGCCCAGCCGGGGGCGCCAATCCACATCTCACCCTTGCCGTTGCCATCGCTGTCCATCAGGGCGGCGACATCAGGGCGGCCCAGATCAGCTATGTCGGTGATATTGTTGGCCTCACCAAAGTCCTTGCTGACGCAAAAACCCTGATTGCCTTCGTAGGGGTTCGAGGACAATGTTACCGTACCGGCCTCGTCGACATACTTCTTGGTAAAGCTCTCCTGATTGGGCAGCCACACATCTGGATGCACGTCGATGTCACCTTTGCCCTGATCCATGGCTTGAAAGATGGTTGCATTGTTACCGGGCACATATTCAACCGTCCCGCCGATGCGCGTTTCAACAACGGCACCCAGAAGATGAGCGATTGCCTGCGCCCCGGTCCAAGACGGCACACCGATTTTAACCTCTTCCGCCGCGAATGCGGGCATCGCATAGATACCTACCGCCGCTGCCATACCAAATGCCTTTAGCTTGTTTCTCATGATAGTCTCCTCTGTTGAATTGCGCCGTATTTTGGCGTCGTTTTTTTAGTCAATCTCATTCCCATCGCTCGGCGGTGTCGTACAAAGTCGTCTCGGGCTGCGACTTCGGACGGAAGGGGAAAAGGGGGACAAACCGCCAGGCCCTAGCTTAAAGTCTAGAGCATGAGGTTTTCTGAGGGCCAATTCGAACATTTCATCAAACTATTCCCGCAATGCATAGTTTTGAGTATGCTCGACCAATGCTTCCTTGGAAATGCAGGTACACACATTGGATTTGAACTGGCTGCGCGACTTTGAATGCCTCGCCCGGACACTGAACTTCACCCGAGCCTCCGATGAACGCAACATCACACAATCCGCATTCAGTCGTAGAATCAAAGCGTTGGAGAGCTGGGTCGGGCTGCCTCTGGTCAATCGCGCCACCTATCCTGTTCAATTGACAGAAGCAGGTCAACAATTCTTGCCGGTCGCTTTAGCGGCGATCTCACAACTGTCAGAATCCCGTCAATCGCTGCGGGATGCCGATCGTGGGGATAGCCGTTTCATCCGGTTTTCGGTCCTCCACACGATCGCGGTTAATTTTTTGGCAAGTCGCATCGAAGAGTTGCAGATGCAAATTCCCGATCTGCGCACTCGTGTACTGTCCGATTCCCTAAGCACCTGCTGTGACCTGTTGGTCGAGGGCGCAGTGGACATTCTCTTGTGTTACAATCACCACTCGGTTTCACCGATGATTGATGAAACCGCATTTGAGCGAAAAGACCTGTTAAAGGATCGTCTGGTACCAGTGGCTACAGCTGATTCAGCGCGTGCCATGGGTTGGAGTCTCGCAGAGCAGGATGGCCCACCCATCCCCTATCTGGCATATGATCGTTCTTCGTTTTTAGGCATGGTTGTAGAAAATACCATAGACCGCAAACCCCTGAACGCCGAGACGATTTATGTTGATAGTCTGGTTGAGACAATCAAGAGACGCCTGATTACCGGAAGCGGCTTTGCCTGGATGCCCGAAACTGCGATTTCGCCAGAGCTGGACGCGGGATTGCTGGTGCCAATCGGCGATGACGCGTGGTGTGCCACCTTGACGATTTCCGCATTTGCCAATCCGGCGACCTTTGATCAGACAGCGCAACAGCTTTGGGACCAATTATGAACAAAGGTATCTGTTGACTTACAGATTGCCTCCGAACGCTGTGGCGCACTTAATTCAATCGCCTAAACTTGCCCTGCGTGGGAAAATTCGACAATCGCCTGGACAAGCAGGTCAATCGTATCAATGGCATTGACCTCGGCCGCAACACTATCAGCGATGAGCGAGAATTCTGAGCAAGCCACAAGCTGCAGGTCGGCCCCTGCGGCAACAAGTTCTTTCGAGGCAACTCTTAGTGTTTCGCGCCCTTCATTGCACGGACCGTCCGTCTTAATTTTCCGGATCGCTGCAAGCATCTTTTCATCACATGCGGACCAAACCACCGACAGCCCGCGCCTGTGCAACGCTGTCTCGAATAGCTGCGTATGTCGTACGGCGGGCGAGGCAAGCATCCCGACACATCCCCCTGATCCGAGCGTCCCAGCCGCATGATCAGCCGTCAGTTCGACCACGCTCAGCAAGGGTATTTCCACGGAGTCCGTAATCGCCTTGGCATAGTGATGGGCGGTGTTGCACGGCATCGCCAGCGCCAAGGCTCCAGCATCTTCAAGCCGACGCGCCATAGCGGCAAGCGTCGGCCCCGGATCCTCGCCGACGCCCTCGAGCAGATGACTAACCCGCGACGGCACCTGCGGGTTCATGTCGATCAACAAAGGTATGTGATCCTGGTCATCAGTTGCGGGTACGGCCGCCACCAGCTTGCGCTGGAGGAGGATCGTCGCTTCGGGGCCCATACCGCCAAGAATTCCAACCGGGCGCAGTGTCATGGCTCAGACAGTCACCCAGCGGTTTTGATGATCAAAGGCAAAATCATACCCCCCAAGGGCTGCGGCACCCCCGGTGTGCAGGAACACAATCCGTTCGCCATTGAACTCACCCTTGCGGGCAAGATCAATCAGACCGGCCGCACCCTTGGCAGAATAGCACGGATCGAGGAGGATGCCTTCGAGCTCTGCAAACATCTGGATCGCCTCTATGCCGCTTTTCGTGGGCAGGCCATAACCCTCGCCGACATAGTCAGTATTGGCCTTCACGTCTTCGCGCTTGACCATACCTGCGCAGCCCAGTTTTTCAGCGGTTTTGCAGGCGAGGTCAAAAACCATCTGTTCTTGCTTGGGCTGAGGCGCCCTTGTGCCGATGCCCAGAACGGGCACCTGCGCATTCATGGCACACATGCCCGTCACCAATCCGGCCTGCGTTCCTGAAGAACCGGTTGCATGCACCAATCTGTCAATTTGCAAACCACTGTTATTTGCTTGTGCCAACAGTTCGAAGGCCGCGTTAACATAGCCAAGTGCGCCGGTCGGGTTCGATCCGCCGCCAGGAATGACATAGACATTGTGCCCTTCCGCGCGCTTCTTTTCGGCTGCTTTTTCCATCTCACCCGGCATGTCGTGGCCGCCAGGAAACTTCTCGGTAGTTGCGCCATGCAAATGGTCTAGAAGGACGTTACCGTTCGTATTGTAGTTTCCATTTTGGTAACCGGTGCGATCCTCCAAAAGGATGTGACAGGCAAGCCCCAGCTTGGCGGCAAATGCAGCCGTCTGCCGACCGTGGTTGGTTTGCGTGGCCCCTTGGGTCATCACCATGTCGGCACCCTGCGCCTCGGCCTCAGCCATTAGAAATTCAAGCTTGCGGGTCTTGTTGCCGCCGGTCGACATACCGGTGCAATCATCGCGTTTGATCCATATTTCGACCCCCAGCTCTTTTGACAATCGCGTCATGGGTTCAAGCGGTGTTGGAAGATGGGCAAGATGCAGACGGGGAAAACGGGCAAGGTGCATGTCATGGTTCCTAATATTTGCTTTTGTCAACTTACTACGCGCTGAGGCGCATTCCTAATTCGAACTTCGGTACATAAATTGCAGGAATTGCATGTTGTCACGAACTGCACTATCGATCCGCCATGCGTCTTGAGTGGATCGATGATATATTGGCCGTGCTTGATAGCGGCTCTCTCGCCCGCGCCGCTGAAAAGCGATTGCTGACGCAATCTGCGTTTACTCGGCGGGTGCGGCTTATCGAAGACAACATCGGCGCAACGCTGTTTGATCGCCGCCGCAAGCCAGTCTCTTTGATGCCAGGCGTGCGGGAACTGGAATTTGAATTACGTGAACTCAGCACCCGGCTGCATGGGCTTCGGCACAGCCTAAAAACCGCGAGTGATCAGGCCGGCAAGTCGCTGTCTTTCGTTTGCCAACACGCCCTCACAACGACGGTTTCCCCCGAAATTGTGCGTGTTTTGACTGAAGATGGCGAAACCTCGGTTCGCGTGCGGTCAGGAAATCAAGACGAGTGCCTACTGCATCTGATTTCGAAGGAGGTCGATTTTGCCATCATGTACGCGGTGCCTGATGACAAGATGCAAGAACCCGTCAACGTATTTGAAACCAAAACGCTGGGGATGGATACGTTAATTCCCGTCTGCGCGCCTGCTGTGCGTCCGCAAGTGACGGAAGCCGCAATTCCAACAATCAGCTACCCGCCCGAGGTTTTTCTCGGGCAGGTCTATTCCCGGATGATCGCCCCGCGTTTGCCTGAAGGTAAAACCGCAATACCCAAGGCCGAAACCGCGCTTACATTGGCCATTCTAGAATACGCCCTGAATGAAATCGGAATTGCCTGGCTGCCCCACTCGCTGGTCGCGACCCACCTTTCTGACGGCAGGCTTATGTGCATCGAAGATGTGCTGCCCACTCAAATTCTGGCAATCAGGATGGTCCGCTTGGCAAAAGCGCAGCCAGATCATGCGGAGCAAATATGGAAACAACTTGAAGACATTTTAAGTTTCTAGTTTTCCCGCTGCACTCTCTATCCCAAATGGCAAGCCGCCCCTAAACAGAAGGGCTTGATTTTCCCTTACACACCCTTCGCCAGACCGAAAAAAAAACGAAGCCCACACGCAAAACGCTTCGTTATCGCAAAAACTGCTACATCCTAAGCACCTGATCTTGGCAGCAGTCGTCTCTCGAACATGCCCAGCTGCCAAAGAAACGATACAAGCGAGTGGCCACTTTGACCGTTGTGGTTTTTGAAATTCGAATACGCGGCGAACTTCCGCATTCCGCCCATTTTTTCGAAAAACAACGTGTTCTGGCGCAAAGAGTTACGGCGCAGCCCACACCGTCGCACTTGTTTTGGGGCCAGCCGGATTTGGACTAGCCAAACGCCCCTGGCCATCAGGGGAAAGACGCTGCCTTCCCGCTCGGGCAACCCTATTAGACAAAACCGTGTCCTCGACCGTGCCTGCGGGCCGCGCCACCTCCGTCGAATAGCATTGCCTCGCACCCTCCCGCGTTCGCCACGTGGCAGATTAGCAGGAACAGGCAGCTTCGCTGTCAGACCTACAAATCAGCTCTGATTTTCCAAGAGGGGCGATCAGATCAAACCAAACTGTCTGCGGGAGTATGAAATGGGGGCGGCGTGCTATTTGATGACGCAAAGGTCAAATTCAACCGATGTCCAACGTTGGGGGCGCCTTCTGATGTCGAACGTTCACTGCTTTTCTGATCCAACTATGACGGTTGGGTCAGGTTCGTGTGACGTTCAACAGGAAACCAGTGGCGGACCGAGGAGGATTCGAACCCCCGACCCCTTGATTCGTAGTCAAGTACTCTATCCAGCTGAGCTATCGGTCCGCGTTGGTGAGGCGCTATGTAGACCCGGCATTCGGGACGTGCAAGTCGATTCTGTAAAAATAATTCAAAAAGCCCCATCGCCCCGCGGGAGGCGAATTTCAAAGGTGGTACCTGTTGACCCTGTCTCGGTCAGAACAAGGTCACCCCCATGGCCCCGCAACAGTTCCTGTGAGATCGCCAAGCCCAGACCCGACCCGCCTTTGCGGACGCCACCCTGAAAGGGTGTGAACAGATTTTCACGCGCTTTGGCCGGCAGGCCCGGCCCTGTGTCGCTGATCTGAATACACCAGTTGGCGTCCTGCTCTTGCCCGGACAAGGTGATCCGACCGGGCTTTCCTGATGCAACCAGCGCCTGACGGGCATTTCGAACGAGGTTCATCATGACACGGAAAATCTGTTCAGGATCAGCTCTTACGACCAACTCTTCCGGCACATCATTGATGATCTCGACACAGGCATCGGCAACGGCAAGTTTCTCGCTCGCAACCACATCCTCGGCCACAGTGCGGAGCGGAACCAGTGTAAGCGACGGTGCAGGTTCTTCAGCGCGGCCAAATGCCAATGTGCTTTCGCACAGGGTTACCGCTCGGGTGATCGAGTTCACCAGCTTAGGGGCCATGCGACGCACCAACGGGTCTTCGCTGGATTCGATCCGGTCGGTAAACAGCTGGGCCGAGGTCAGGATGTTGCGCAGATCGTGGCTCACCTTGGCCACAGCCCCGCCCAGCTGCGCCAGACGCTCGCGCTGTTTCAGGGCCTGGGTCAGTTCGGTTTGCAACTGTTTCAGCGCCTCTTCGGCCTCGCGCAGCTCGGTCACTTTGGAATCCGGTGAGATGATTCCACGGGCATCTTCGGGGGCGCTGGCATAGCGCTGCATATATCCGACAACGCTTTTGATGGGCTTTACCAGAACCACCCGAACCGCAAGAAACAGGAAAAAAGCCGTGATGATCGAAATCACAAATGACAGGCCCAGAATGCGTAACCCATAATCCGTCATCGCCATACGCAAAGGCATGCTGTCAGTCGTCACCTCAATCAGCAGACCTGCGCCTTTCACAGGCTCGCCAATTACACGGATGACTTCATTTTCCGGCGTGAACAACCGCACGACAGCATCCCGGATCAAAACCCATGGTCGCGCGTCACGCAGGTCATAGGTCTTGCTGATCTGCCCTGGAATAGGAGAGGACAGCATCAACTGGCGCATCTCGTCTCGCCGTAGAACCACGTTATAGACGCCCGCATTGGCCAGCAGTTCAGCCTCAAGTTCCTCGGCCAGCATATCATCGGCCAACAAAGCGAGCGAGGCGATCTGAGCGCGCTCCAGCCGGTTCAGCAGGAAATCTTCGCGGAATCGCGCAATCGAAGGGACAAAAATCAGAACCTCGGCCAACATCACGAAGACCGTCGTCAGGATCAGAAATCGGCCTGACAGCGAGTTCACATTGCTCTCCCTTCCAGGTCAGGGCATCCAGCGCTGGACGAAGCTGACCACACGTTTAACCGTTTGATTCTCAAACAGCCTTGGTGAGAAATAGGCGCCCGCCACCCGTTTGTTAAGCTCTCCAATCGTCGGATAGGGCGAAACCATGGCGGCAACCTGCCCCATCTTCAGATTATTGGCCAGCGCCAGCGACCACAAGCTGATCAGCTCACCCGCCTGATGGCCAACAATTGTGGCACCCACAGGTCGGCCTTTGACGACCATGACCTTGATGAAACCATTCGTTTTACGCTCGGAAATGGCGCGGTCGTTGTGGTGATAGTCAAACCGCGCAATTTCCATCTTATCGCCATGCTCGGCGCGCGCCTGCACCTCGGTCAGGCCAACCTGCGCCAGCTCGGGGTCGGTGTAGGTCGCCCAGGGGATATGTGCGGTTTTCGCCTTGGAGGGCAGCCCAAACAGCGCCGAACGAATGATAATCCCCGCGTGATAGCCCGCCACATGAGTGAATTGCAGCCCACCTGCGACATCTCCGATCGCATAGACCCTGCGGTTCGTGGTGCGCAGGGTGTCGTCGACCTTGATGCCGGTTCGGATGGGCTCGATCCCGGCAGCGGCAAGGTTGAGGCGGTCGGTATTGGCCTTTCGCCCCGCAGCGAGCAGCAGATGCGTGCCCGAGAAGATCTCGCAGTTCTCGGTCACCACTTCAACCGCGCCATCGGAGCCGCGAATCTGTGCCACCATCGCCTGTTCATGGATCGCAACGCCCTCGGCGCGCAAACTGTCCAGCACGACCTCTGCCGCCTCGGGGTCATCCTTGCCCAGCGCATTTTGCCCTTCGATGACTGTGACCTTGCAACCGAGCCGAATATGCGCCTGCGCCATCTCCATCCCGATGGGGCCACCGCCGATGATCAGCAGATGATCGGGCTTGTCGCGCAGATCAAAGATAGTCTCGTTGGTATAATACGGCACCTTGTCCAAACCGGGGATCGACGGAATCAGTGGTGAAGAGCCTGTTGCAATCACAACCCGCCTCGCGGTGATCAGATGATCCCCCGCCTGAACCTGTGTCGGAGAGACAAAGCTGCCATATTCCCGGATCACCTTGACACCAAAGCTTTCGAACCGCTCTTGGCTGTCCATCGGCTCGATCTGCGCAATCACATCATGCACGTGATCTTTGGCGGCGGCGTAATCCACCTGTGGCACCACATCCGCCACACCCAGCGCCGAGGCATGCGCCTGCCCATAGGCGGCCTTGCCGCTGGCAATCAGGGCCTTGGACGGGACGCAGCCGAAATTCAGACAATCCCCGCCCATCTTGTGACCTTCCAGCAGGATCACATCCGCACCCATCTGGCTCGCCCCCGCGGCGACCGACAGCCCACCTGACCCGGCCCCGATCACCAGGATATCGGATTTCAGTTCTTGCATGATCAGCTGTCCTTTTGGCCGCGCAGCGTTTTGATCAGAATGGGCAGAGCCGCCAGCACACACAAGCCGATGATGGGGCCGATGACAAAAGGCTCCCACAGCAGTGAGACATCCGGCGTTTCACCTCGGTCGAATACACCGCCCAGCCCGACGCCGATCCAAGTATAAACGATGCCACCGGGAATGATGCCCAGCGCCGTGGTGAACAGAAAGTTGCGGAACTTCACCCCCACCAGCGCCGGCACCAGATTGGCCACAAAGAACGGAACCACCGGGACAAGGCGCAGCAGGAACAGGACCGAGATCTCATTCTCGCGCAGGCCGTCCTTCAGCTTTTTGATCGTGCCTTCCGAGGCCTCAAGACGCGCCGTCAAGGACGCCCCCAACCCCCAGCGCGCCGCCAGAAAGATCACCGAGGCGCCGATGGTTGCTGCAAAAATGTTGAAGACCGTGCCTGCGAAAAGGCCAAACAGGAACCCTCCGGTCATCGATGCCACCGCAGCGCCGGGCAGCGAGAACGCAACGATGGCAATGTAAATCGCTATGAACGCACCTGCCATTGCCCAGTAATTGGCATCACGCCAACCCAAAAGGGCCTCTCGGTTGTCGCGCAGGGTTTCAAAAGTCAGGTATTCACCCAGTGTAAAGTAACCCACAGCGGCTACGGCAAGAATCACCAGCAAAGGAATATGTCGCGCAAGCCCGCTGCGCGGGGCCTGAGTTGTATCGCTCATAATGGTGTCCGGTTTTGTGCGTCTCATTCTGGCCTCAACATGCGACGTCACGCGCCCGGGCAACAGGGGCCTCACGCTGCCTTGATCTTTTCGACAGTGAATGTGAGGGTTTTGTGCCTAAAATCCGTATTTTTGAAATCTTTTACCGCGCGGGATTATAGAATTGTTGCAAAAGGCTGCAAAACCCCCACCAAGGGGTTTGACTTACCCCCCGCTTGGCAGTAGAGGACGGGCTTCGAACACCACGGGCAGGCGAATCCGCGCTGCACCCGACCGAATAGATTGGAGACGGAGCGATGAAACGCACCTATCAGCCTTCGAACCTGGTTCGCAAACGCCGCCACGGTTTCCGCGCGCGCATGGCCACCAAGGCCGGCCGCAAGATCCTGAACTCGCGCCGCGCACGTGGCCGCAAGTCGCTGAGCGCATAAACCGCTCACCGATCAGGTTATGAACATGACGCCGCCGGAGGCCCCTGAGGATGGTAAGAACCAACCTGGGGATACACCCCCGGCGGCGTCCGTTTGCGCATCCAAAACATTGATCATCCTCAGGAAACGATCCGATTTCCTGAACGCCGCGCGCGCGCGTCGGCAGGGCACATCATCAATGATGGTGCAGGCGCGCAAACGCGCCGAGGGCGAGGCGGACGGGATTCGCGTCGGTTTCACCTGTTCCAAAAAGGTCGGCAATGCCGTGGCTCGCAACCGGGCCAAGCGACGCCTGCGCGAAGCTGCGCGCGCGGTACTGCCTGAGAAGGGGCAGGACGGCTGGGATTACGTGCTAATCGGTCGCGCCGATGTCACAGCCGGACGCCCTTATGCAGCGCTGCTGGATGATTTGCGCTATGCTCTGCGTAAAGTCCATGCTGCGCGGAAATGACATTGCTCTCGCATATCCTTGCCTTACCCATTCGGGCGTACCGGTTGCTGTTCAGCCCTTGGGTCGGGTTCAACTGCCGCTATCAGCCTACATGCTCGGCCTATGCGTTGGAGGCACTGGAAAAACACGGTGCCATCAATGGCACATGGCTGGCCGCACGACGGATTGGGCGCTGCCACCCTTTGGGTGGTGACGGGTATGATCCGGTTCCGGACCATGAAGATCCCTCCTGACCCGTCGTCGGACTTGACCGGAGCGCACCTTCGCTGAACAGTTGTGCTGTTCAATTCGAGGGCCAGATGACATCTGACGCGCGCCATTCCCTACCCACACATGACGTTCTGAACCAGCCGCCTGTGCGCGGAGATTTAGACCTTTGGGCCTCTGACCCAGTACTGCAAAATGTGGCAGGCGCGCGAAGCTCTATTCTTCGCAACTATGGTGCAGACCTTGGGCGTGCTGCAGTCAGAGACATGGCGCGCGAGGCCAATTTCCACTCCCCAGAACTTGTTCTGTTTGACCAAGGTGGACGCCGCCTGGATGAAGTGCGTTTCACTCATTCATACCATCACCTGATGCAACTCAGCCAATCATCCGGATACGCAACCGTTGCCTGGTCTGACCTACCGAATGGTCACGCGACCCACGCCGCCATGGTCTACCTTGCCAGTCAGGTCGAACCCGGACATTGCTGCCCGCTGACCATGACTTACGCAGCCGTTCCAGCACTTGCGGCGAATGAAGAGATTGCCTCGATCTGGGTTCCCAGATTGACGGAATGGAACCACGATTCCTCTATCGCTCCTATCGCCTCCAAAAAAAGCGCCACGCTGGGCATGGCGATGACTGAGAAACAGGGCGGCTCGGACATTCGCGCCACTACAACGACGGCCACACGCGACGGAGATCACTGGCGGCTGCGTGGGCATAAATGGTTCTGCTCGGCCCCGATGTCCGACGGTTTCCTGACACTTGCCCAGACCCCCGGCGGTCTGACCTGTTTCCTTGTGCCCCGCTGGCTGGACGGCGAACGCAATGCAATCCACCTGATGCGGCTGAAGAACAAGCTGGGCAATCGGTCCAACGCCTCGGCCGAGATTGAATACCATGGTGCGCTGGCCTATCAGCTTGGAGATGAGGGCGCGGGTGTGCGCACAATCCTGGAGATGGTGCATCACACACGGCTCGACACTGCGATGGCCCCGGCAGGTTTGATGCGGGCGGCCCTCAGCGAAGCGCATCATTGGGTCAGCCATCGCAGCGCCTTTCAGCGCCGGTTGATTGACCAACCCCTGATGCGCATCGTTCTGGCCGATCTCGTGCTGGACTGGGAGGGGGCGCTGACACTGGGAATGCGTGTGGCGCAGGCTTATGACGGTCATACACCCGAGGATAAAGCCTTTGCCCGCATCGCTGTTGCACTCGCCAAGTTCCTCAACAACAAACGCTGTCCAGTCGTCGTGGTCGAAGCCATGGAGGTGTTGGGCGGCATTGGCTATGTCGAGGACACCCCCCTGCCCCTGCTCTACCGTGAAGCCCCTTTGAACGGCATCTGGGAAGGTTCGGGCAATGTGATCTGTCTGGATATCCTGCGCACCCTGGCGCGCGACCCCTTGGCCGCCCAGGTCCTGCAGGCCGAGCTTGAGGCGGCAACCGGAGTGAACCGCCACTATGATGCGGCGCTGAGGGACCACCGCGCCCGCTGGACCAATATCCCACCCGAAGCCGAGGCGCGCTGGTTTGCGGAGCGCACTGCTTTGCTGCTGACTGCCTCTCAACTGATACGCCAAGCGCCCGGGCCGGTCGCTGATGGATTTGTGGCGTCTCGGCTGACAGGTAACAATGGCCGCATCCCCGGTTCGGTGTCCGGGCTGGACACTGGTGCCCTGCTTGCGCGGTTGGGCTGACCCGCACACTTGCCCGGATACGCCATCTGCTGTAGGGGCAGCGCATGTTTGATGAAGCTGACGATATCCATCCGCTGTTTGCCGGCGCGCCTTCGACCACCGAGTTCAAGAAGCTGCGCAAACGCATCGTGCGCCACACCCGCGAAGCCATCGAACACTATGGCATGGTGGACCCGTCCGCGCATGAGAAAGACGGCAAGCCACCCCGTTGGTTGGTCTGCCTGTCAGGCGGCAAGGACAGCTATACCTTGCTAGCGGTTCTGTACGAGCTGAAATGGCGCGGCCTACTACCGGTCGATCTGCTGGCTTGCAATCTGGATCAGGGCCAGCCGGGTTTTCCTGCTACCGTCCTACCCGAGTTTCTGGAACGCATGGGTGTACCGCACCGCATCGAATATCAGGACACTTACTCGGTCGTCATGGACAAGGTTCCCCAAGGCCGCACCTTTTGCGCGCTATGTTCGCGCCTGCGCCGTGGCAACCTGTACCGCATCGCGCGGGAAGAGGGCTGCACGGCCGTGGTGCTGGGTCATCACCGTGACGACATCCTTGAGACGTTTTTCATGAACCTGTTCCACGGCGGCCGTCTAGCAACGATGCCGCCAAAGCTGGTGAACGAAGAAGGCGACCTGTTCGTCTTTCGCCCCCTTGCCCATGTCGCCGAGGCGGATTGCGAGAAATTCGCCAATGCGATGAACTACCCGATCATTCCTTGTGACCTGTGCGGCAGCCAGGACGGGTTACAACGCCAGCAGGTCAAACAGATTCTCGATCAGTGGGAAAAAAACAGCCCCGGACGGCGGCAAGTGATGTTCCGCGCCTTAACCAATGCGCGCCCTTCGCACCTTTTGGACCCGAAATTGTTTGATTTTGTTAATCTTTCCATCAATTCGAGCGAAAAAACTGAAAAAACGGATGATATTCCACAGCTGCGTTAACGAGTGACTCAGACTGATTTTCTACGGTTTGACCTGAGCGCAAGATGCTCAGGGTAAAGGCGAAGACGAACCGATGAGGAAATCTGTTTCCGTTGATCAATTTCTCGATACTCTCACCACGTATCTGAGTGGCCCGCCGGTGCTGGCCTTTGCTCCCGCCATTTCGCTTGCGGCTTTCTGGATCGGTGGCGAACGTGCGCTTGTCGTTGTGGCACTGAGCCTACCGTTGCTGATCGTCGCCTTCGCCTCAATCAGACGCACGCAAACTGCACGCAACTCTCCACTGCACCAACACGGAAGACTCACGCCAACGGATAAGTTTGCCGCCGAACTTGAATATTTCTTTGACCGTACCGATCACGATAACATGGGATCGGCTTGTATGATTATAGCCTTAGACGGGTTCACTGAATTTGTTGACCTGCACGGAAATGCGGCCGCGACCCATCTGTGCAGCCAATATTGTGACCGCATCTTCTCGGTCATTCGAACCGGCGATATTGCAACACGATTAGACGAGTGCAAAATAGCCATCGGCCTGCGCCCGTCACAGCATCTCGATCTCGAAGCCTGTATTCAAATGTCGGGCCGCATCCAATCCGCCGTTGAAGAGCCGATCACCCTAAACGGCACCACTGCCTATGTCTCGTGTTCAATCGGTTTTTGCCTGCAATCCGCAATTCGCGGATCCGGGTTTGAAAATTGGATTGATGCCGCATCTGCTGCGCTATGCGAAGCTCAGCGTAATGGGCCCTCAACGATCCGCGCCTTTTCAAACGAAACCCGCCGTAGATCCAATATCAGGGCCAACCTTCGCAAAGAGTTCGAGGCTGCGCTGGACAACGGACAAATCCGCCCCTGGTTTCAGCCTCAGGTTTCCACAGATACAGGGCGGGTTACGGGGTTTGAAGCCCTGGCCCGCTGGGAGCACCCGGAAAAAGGTATCTTGAACCCACAGATATTTCTGCCTTTTGTCGAACAGGCCGAGCTGATGGAGAGGCTTGGCCAGACGATGCGGCATCATGCATTCTCCGCGATGTGCGACTGGGACCGGAACGGGATTCACGTCCCACGAATCGGAATCAACTTTTCTTCGGACGAGCTACGAGACCCCGCTCTGCTGGACCGATTGAAATGGGAACTGGACCAAAACGACCTGACGCCCGACCGACTGGCTGTCGAAATTCTGGAAACCGTGTTTTCGCGGCGTCCGGACGATGTGATTACCCGCAACGTGACCAGCCTTGCAGCACTTGGCTGTTGTATCGATCTGGATGATTTCGGCACTGGACATGCCTCGATCGCCTCGATCAAACGGTTTGATGTGACGCGGATCAAGATAGACCGAACTTTTGTGGCCAAGGCGGACAGTGATGCATCGCAACAACAATTGGTCAGTGCAATTCTGACTATGGCCGAAAGGTTGAATGTGGAAACACTCGCCGAGGGTGTTGAAACCACCGGTGAGCACGCGTTGATGGCACAGCTTGGTTGTGACCACGTTCAAGGCTTTGGCATTGGCAAGCCCATGCCGTTCGAAAAGACCATGGATTGGATCTCGGCCCACCAGAACAAAGTCAAAGGCATTCCCAAGATTGGACGGCAAGCGGGTTCCTGATCGCAGGTTTTCACCACAAAAGCCCAATCTGGAACCATAAGGCGGGCGAATCCGCTTGACCTTTGGGGCTGCACTCTGTTGAACCCACCGGGTGTGTTTCACTGCTTAAGGTGGCTGTCCCAGATGGACGATCAGAACAAGAATCTCATCCTCGCAACCGCGCTCAGCTTTGTCGTGATCCTGGTTTGGTTCGTGCTGTTTCCACCGCCCGAGCAAACCACCATTACTGATCAGGCTGAAATCAGCGCCATCGAAAGCGATGAGGTTCAGACCCCCAGCGCCTCCAGTGCGGGCACCGTAGGCGAAGCCACGGCGAGCGCAGAAGAAACGCTGCCCGGGTCCGAGGCCGCGCGGATCAAGATCGACACGCCCCGCCTTGAGGGCAGCCTGTCGTTGTCCGGTGGCCGCATCGATGAATTGTACCTGAAGGATTATAAAGTCTCGATCCAGGACGACGCACCGATTGTCGAACTGTTCTCTCCGGTTGGATCTGAGTCTGCATATTATGCGCTCTACGGATGGGCGCCTGGCGCTGGTGTCACCGGCACGGACGTACCCGGGCCGAACACGATCTGGATCGTCGAAAATGGTGAAACACTTGGGGTGAACGCTCCAGTTACGTTGAAGTGGGAGAATGGCAACGGCTTGACCTTCCGCCGTACCATCTCGGTGGACGAGAACTATATGTTCGAAGTCACACAAGCGGTGGAGAACAACACACAAGCCGAGGTCGGCATGGCGCCATATGGCATCCTCGCCCGCCATGGTATCGGCGAAGATGGCGACCTGCCCGGACTGAAGAATTTCTTCATCCTGCATGAAGGCGTGATGGTCATGGCCGACGGTGTTCTGGATGAAATCGACTACGGCGATGTGCGCGACTTTGACATTGATCCGAACGAACGGGCGCAAGCCGAGGTCTTTCAGGTCAAAGACGGTGGCTGGGTCGGCTTTACTGATCACTATTGGATGACCACCCTGATCCCGGCAGAGGGCACGACCTTCAAGGCAGCAGCCAAATACGATGCCCGTCGCAAGATCTATCAGACGGAAACTGTACTGCCGACATTGCTTGTCGCACCTGGGGCTACTGAAGAGGTCACAACCCAGCTGTTTGCCGGTGCCAAGGAATGGGAAACCATTCGTGAATATCAGGCCGAAGGCGTTCAAAAGTTCATCGACAGCATCGACTGGGGCTGGTTCTATTTCCTGACCAAGCCGATCTTCTGGCTGCTGCACAACATTAACGCCCAGATCGGCAACATGGGCTGGTCGATCATCGGCCTGACCCTGATCATCAAGGCGATCTTGTTCCCGCTGGCGTTCAAGTCCTATGTCTCGATGGCGAAGATGAAGGAACTGCAGCCGCAGATGGAGGCCCTGAAAGAGGCCGCTGGTGACGATCGTCAGAAAATGCAGCAAGGTATGATGGAACTGTACAAGAAGGAAAAGGTTAACCCCGCCGCGGGCTGTTTGCCGATCCTGATGCAGATCCCGATCTTCTTCTCGCTGTATAAGGTGATCTTTGTCACCATCGAACTGCGTCAAGCACCGTGGTTTGGCCCGTTTCAGGACCTCAGCGCACCGGATCCCACGTCAATCATGAACTTCTTCGGCTGGCTGCCTTGGGCCGGGCCGCAACCTGACACCCTTATGGCGTTGATCTTCATCGGCATCCTGCCACTGTTGCTGGGGATTTCGATGTGGCTGCAGCAAAAGCTGAACCCGGCACCAACAGACGCGACACAGGCAATGATCTTTGCCTGGATGCCCTGGGTCTTCATGTTCATGCTCGGTGGGTTTGCCAGCGGCCTTGTGGTGTACTGGATCGCGAACAACACGATCACCTTTACCCAACAGTATCTGATCATGCGCAGCCAGGGTTATAAACCGGATGTATTTGGCAACATCAAATCCGGTTTCAAGCGCGCCGCTAAGACGGATGACAAATGACGGCTGAAGTCACCCATATTTGGCGGCATCCTATGAAAAGCCACGGCCACGAAGCCGTGCAGACCGTGACAGTGACCCCCGGGCAGACAATGCCCGGGGATCGCGTTTGGGCAGTTGCGCACGAAGCGTCAAAGGCCGATGGCACGAAATGGGTACCCTGCGTCAATTTCAGCCGTGGGTCAAAAGCCCCAGACCTGATGGCCATTTCCGCCAAGCTGAACGCGGATCTGCTGACCCTGACCCATCCCAATCGCCCCGATCTAACCTTTGACCCAGATCGGGAACAGGACGTGTTTCTGGATTGGGTGGGCCCGCTGATGCCCGCGGACAGGGCGGCATCTGCCCGGATCGTTCGGATACCAGGGCGTGGGATGACAGACAGCGATTTCCCGTCAATCAGCCTGTGCAACATGGCCTCTCACCGGGCGGTTGAACAAAAATTGGGGCAAGACCTGTCAATCAAACGCTGGCGCGGTAACATCTGGTTCGATGGTCTGCCCCTGTGGGAAGAATTCGACTGGCTCGACCGCGAGTTGCAAATCGGTGAGGCAGTGTTCCGCGTCCGCGAGCGGATTGTGCGCTGTTTGGCGACCACTGCGAACCCCGATACCGGCGACCGCGATGCCGACACTTTGGGCGCGCTGAACAGCTGGGGCCATCAGGATTTCGGCATCTATACCGAAGTGGTCCGCGGCGGGCTAATCTCGGTCGGTGACAAGGTGATACCGTTATGAGCACCCTACCCTTCCCTCTGGCCCAAGATCCCGATGAATTCTCGTTGGAGCGCGGGCGCAAGCTGTTTGCGGGCCCGTCCGAGTTTGTCAAAGGTGTCGTCGCCATGAGTGGGCTGCCCGACCCTGACCGCCTTGAGGTCTGCTTTGCGGGCCGCTCCAATGTTGGCAAGTCCAGCCTGATCAACGCGCTGACCGGCACCAAGGGGCTGGCGCGCGCGTCGAACACGCCGGGTCGGACGCAGGAAATCAACTTTTTCACTCAGGGCCCAGAGCTATATCTGGTCGACCTTCCCGGCTATGGCTATGCCAATGCGCCGGTTAAGGTAGTGGAAAAGTGGCAGCGGTTGCTGAAACAATATCTCAGTGGCCGACAGACCCTGCGCCGGGCCTTTGTCCTGGTTGACGCGCGCCATGGGGTAAAGCCTGTTGATGCCGAGATTATGAAGCTGCTGGACACCAGTGCCGTAACCTTTCAATGCGTGCTGACCAAGGCAGACAAGGTCAAGGCCAATGAACGCGAAAAGGTTCTGAACCAGGTCCGCTCGGCCCTGTCAAAACACCCTGCCGCTTTCCCCGAAATCGTGCTGACGTCGTCCGAAAAAGGGGATGGTATCCCAACGTTGCGCTCGATCATCACGCATCTGGAATAGCTTGGCCCTTGGCAGCACCTTTCAAAGGCCCTAACACGGTGGGCCAGAGGGACCTTAGCCATGAAGACAAGAGATATGAACCGGGATTGGATCGCCACCGCCGCCACATTGAACAGCGCACTGCCCTATCTGCAGCGCTATGACGGGGCCATTGTCGTCATCAAGCTGGGCGGACACGCCATGGGCAGCGATGAAGCGATGGAAAGCTTTGCCCGTGACGTGGTTCTGATGCGCCAGGTGGGCATCAACCCGGTTGTGGTACATGGCGGCGGTCCCATGATCAACGCGATGCTGGACAAGCTCGATATCCAATCCGATTTCGTGAACGGTAAGCGTGTGACGGACAAGGCGACTGTCGAAGTGGTCGAGATGGTGCTCTCGGGCCTCGTGAACAAACGCATTGTTCAGGCCATCAACGGACAGGGAGGGACTGCGGTTGGCCTGTCGGGCAAGGACGCCAACTTGATGATCTGTGATCAAACCGATGCCTCGCTGGGGTTTGTTGGCTCTCCTTCCGAGATGAAACCCGAAATCCTGCACGATCTGTTTACGCATGACGTGATCCCGGTAATTGCGCCTCTGGGCGCCGGGCGCGAAGGTGAGACGTTCAACGTCAACGGTGACACCGCCGCCGGTGCCATCGCCTCGGCCTTGAAGGCAGACCGTCTTCTGTTGCTGACCGACGTATCAGGCGTCAAGAACGCTGCCGGAGAGGTCGTGACCGAGCTAAAAGCCGGTCAGATCCGCGAGATGACCCTGGACGGGACCATCGCAGGCGGAATGATCCCCAAGACCGAAACGGCGCTGGACGCACTGCATAGTGGGGTGCGGGCCGTAGTCATTCTGGATGGGCGCGCGCCCAATGCGGTGCTACTGGAACTGTTCACCGAACACGGAGCTGGGTCGCTGATCCGACCCGATTGATCGACTGCGACGGAGGTGACATGACAGTTCAAACCGCACCTTCCCCGAACATTTATCAACGTGTCGACAGCGCGGCTGCTGAGGTTGGGCTTATCGTGATGGGTGCGTTACATCCTGGGCGCGCTAATGCCAAGCAATTGGACAGCGGCACCCTGATCCTGCTAGGTGCAGGGCCCACGTTCTGGCCTGTTTTGAAATCAGCCCCTGAATGGCAAGGTCCCGACCCTGTTGACCGCTGGTCGTACCGCGTCGTCAATCAGATGGCGCAGGATTTGGGGGGTCAAGCCTATTTCCCATTCGGTGGCCCACCCTATGTGCCGTTTATCGACTGGGCGCTGAAATCGGGGCGTACATTCAGCAGCCCGGTTGGCGCCTTGGTGCATGACACGGTCGGTATGATGATCTCGTATCGCGGCGCGCTGCATTTTGATGAGGAATTCGAGATTCCCGGTGCCCATAATTCATCGCCCTGTGTTACATGCGATGCCCCTTGCGCTCAGACCTGCCCAGTCGGAGCCCTGAACACCCACAGCTTCTATGACGTTGAGGCCTGCCACGGGCATCTGAACACAGAGCAGGGCCAAACCTGCATGACCGGTGGCTGCCTTGCGCGCCTGGCCTGCCCTCTCAGCCCCGGGGCCGGGCGGGACCCAGAACAGTCCGCCCACCACATGAGGTCTTTTCACCCGTCATGACTCGCACTCTGATCCTGACCCGCCATGCCAAATCCAGTTGGGATGAGCCGACGCTCAGCGATCATGATCGGCCACTGAACAAACGTGGACGCTGCTCGGCACCTGCTGTGTCCGGCTGGCTACTCAGGAATGGCTGGCTACCGAATGAGGTGCTCAGCTCTACCGCCCTCAGAACCCGCGAGACGTGGGATCGAATGGGGCTGCAGGCCGATCTGATCCAGTTCGAACGCTCGCTGTATCTGGCCGGTCCCGATCTCATGATGCGGGCCCTGTCGCAGGCTTCTGGCCAAACCGTGCTGATGCTGGGCCACAACCCCGGGATCGCCGACTTCGCCAGACAGCTTGTGCGGCAGGCGCCAGATCACGGCCGTTTCGATGACTACCCGACCTGCGCAACAACAGTCATACAGTTCGAGATCAACTCCTGGGCCGCGCTTCGGTGGCACAGTGGGGATGTCTTGGGGTTCGTCATTCCACGCGAGTTGCCGGAGTAAAAAAGGCGGGGCAAAAACCCCGCCTTTCATGGTTCTTCCGATCGGGATCAGTGACCCAAAATCTGGCTCAGGAACAGCTTGGTCCGCTCGCTTTGCGGATTGTTGAAGAACTCTTCTGGTTCGTTCTGTTCCACAATCTGACCGGCATCCATAAAGATCACGCGGTTGGCGACCTGACGGGCAAAACCCATCTCGTGGGTCACACAAAGCATGGTCATGCCTTCTTCGGCCAGCTCGATCATAGTGTCGAGCACCTCTTTGATCATCTCAGGGTCCAGCGCCGATGTAGGTTCGTCGAACAACATGATCCGCGGCATCATGCAGAGCGAACGGGCAATCGCAACACGCTGCTGCTGACCACCCGAAAGCTGGCCAGGATACTTGTCGGCCTGTTCTGGGATTTTCACCTTCTCTAGGAAGTGCATCGCACGCTCTTCAGCCTCTTTCCTGGGCGTCTTGCGCACCCAGATCGGGGCCAGCGTACAGTTTTCCAGAATGGTCAGATGCGGGAACAGGTTGAAGTGCTGGAACACCATCCCGACCTCGGACCGGATCTTGTCGATGTTTTTCAGGTCATTCGACAGTTCCGTCCCATCCACCATGATCGTGCCTTGCTGGTGTTCCTCCAGCGCGTTCAGACAGCGGATCAGGGTGGACTTACCCGACCCTGACGGCCCCGCGATAACAATCCTCTCGCCCTGATTGACGGTCAAATTGATGTCGCGCAGCACATGGAAAGACCCATACCACTTGTTCATGTTGTTGATTTCGATGGCGACCTCGTCGCTCACCTGCATCTTGGATCGGTCGATTTCGCGGTCTATTGCAAGTTCAGACATGTGTTGAACTCCTTAACGATGGCCAGTCTGAAGCTTGCGCTCCAGATACATGGAATAACGGGACATGGAGAAGCAGACGACGAAGAACAGCGCGCCGATAAAAGCAAACAGTTCCCAGTAGATGCCGTTCCAAGCGGTATCAGCGCGGATCGCGTTGGCAAGGCCAAGCACGTCGAACAGTCCGATGATCGACACCAGAACCGTATCCTTGAAGATCCCGATGAATGTGCTCACGATGCCCGGAATTGAGATTTTCAGGGCTTGCGGCATGATGATCAGTCGCTGTGCCTGCCAGTAGTTCAGGCCCAAACTGTCGGCGCCCTCGTACTGACCTCGTGGCAATGCAGCCAGGCCACCCCGGATCACTTCGGCCATATAGGCGGCTGAGAACAGGGTCATCATGATCATCACCCGCAGGATGATGTCAAAATTGGTGCCTGGTGGCAGGAACAGGTTCAACAGCAGCGAGGCCACGAACAGTAGCGTGATCAGCGGTACGCCGCGAATGAACTCGATAAAGCCCACACACATGTATTTGACGATAAGAAGGTCCGACTGACGGCCCAGCGCCAACACGATACCAATCGGCAGCGAGACACCGATGGCCACAACACCCAGCAGGATCGCCAGCATGAAACCACCGAACTGACGACTTTGCACGGCTTCGATACCGATCGGCAGGATCGAATCCATGGCACCAACGAAGTAGCTCGATAGAAACAGCCACCAGATCAATGCAGCCACTGCACCACCGATCATCCCGAGCAATTCGCTTTGTTGCTTGCTGACGACGGTGTAGACGGCCCAGCCGGCAACAAATCCAAGTGCCGCCGACAATGGCCCCCAGATGGTACCACCCCACATCAACCAAGGCATCAGGAAGGGGTAGATCGCGCTAAAGATCAGCAACTTGCTCGGAACACGGTCCGAATACAGCACTGGTGCCAGCGCAACCAGCAACAGAACAAGCGCCAGAATTGGCCGCCAGTACAGATGGCTCGGGTAGAATCCGAACAACAGCTGCAGCCAGCGATCATTGATGACAGCCCAGCAAGCATGACCATGGGTGTCTCCCCAGGTTGCCATCATGATCTCACGGCACTCAGTCAGTGAATTGGCATTCCAGACGGATTGGAACGTCCATGGCAGAACGCCCGACAACACATAGTAGATCGCATAGAGCGAAACCAAAGTCAGGATCGAATTGAACCAACCAGAAAACAGATTGTGCTTAACCCAACCTACTATTCCCACTTCGGACGCTGGTGGCGCTTTCTCCGGCAACATTTCCGCGCGGACAAATGAAACATCACTCATATTACCGCTCCACCAATTTGACACTATTGTTGTACCAGTTCATCACTGCCGAGATGCTCAGCGAGATGCACAGATAGACCAGCATCAGCAGTAGAACGCATTCCAGCTCGCGGCCGGTTTGGTTCATGGTGATGCCACCCAGGGTACCTGTGATATCCATATACCCCACCGCAATCGCCAGAGACGAGTTCTTGGTCAGGTTCAAGTAGTTCGAGATCATTGGCGGGATGATCACGCGCAACGCTTGCGGCAGGATCACCAGACGCATAATCCGGCTCGGGCGTATACCCAGCGCGGCGGCGGCCTCGGTCTGCCCCTTGGAAATGGCGAGAATTCCGGCCCGCACGATCTCAGCGATGAAAGCTGCAGTGTAAAGGGACAGGGCCAACCACAATGCGATAAGCGAGTTCCGCAAATGGGTGCCGCCTTTGAAGTTGAACCCTTTCAGTTCCGGGTATCCCAAATGGAATCCCAACGCAGTCAGCAGGATCAACATCGGCACAAACAGTATACCCAACTGAATGTGCCAGATGGTTGGGCGATCACCAGTTGCTTCCTGTTTTGCAGCGGCATTAGCGGATACTTTGCGCATCACAAAAATGCTGCCCGCCAAAACGACCAGAAAGGCGACCAGATCCAATGAAATGTCGAAGCGTAAGCTGGACGCACCAAACAAGTGGATATCGCCAAGACTGCGTGAAAACAGGAGCTCTGGGATATAGACACCGCGATTGGTGACGGCGACAGAGTTGAAAAAATCCATCGTGGCCGTCGGGGTTTCGCCTCGGAATGCATTGGGTGCCGGTAAACCTTCGATCAGAATGGCCATAGCCAGAACGATCCAAAGCAGCACAGGCACGTTACGGAACATCTCGACATAAACAGTCATGATCCGCGCGATCAACCAGTTGTTGGAAAGTCGTAATACACCAACGAAAACACCGATAATTGTCGCCGTGATACAGCCGAGAACTGCAACAACAAGTGTGTTAAGCAATCCGATAAACCCAGCACGCAAGTGGCTGTCTCGAGAATCGTATTCCAGCAGGCGTTGGTTGATATCGTAACTTGCAGGTTCGCCGAAGAACCCGAATTCTACGGGTTTACCAAGTGCTTCGAGGTTCTGAATGGTGTTGGAAATGATCCAGGCTGCCAAAAGCATGAAACCGATCATTGCAATGACCTGGATGGTCGCAGATCGGTACCGCGTATCGTAAAGGAGCATGGACAGCCGGAACTGCTCCTTTGGCGGGTCAGTGAGAGTCGACATGACCTATGTATATCCCCGTGTCATCCCGTTATTCGCAGACAGAGTTGATCTCTGTTCAATCTAACCGGGACTGTTTCTTATGGATTGAAAAAGGGCGCAGGATGAACTGCGCCCTCTTCAATGGATATTAGCGGAACGGCGGCGAGTACAGCAGGCCGCCATCGGTCCACTGACCGTTCAGGCCGCGTGCCAGACCGATTGGGGTTTCTTCACCGATGTTCTTGGCAAAGACCTCACCATAGTTACCACCCGCCTTGATAGCGCGCATTGCCCACTGTGCGTCCAGACCCAGCATCTCACCCAGAGTGCCTTCGCTGCCCAGCAGACGGTTCACTTCGGGGTTGTCGGTGCCAGCAGACATCTCGTCGATGTTCGCCGAGGTCACACCCAGCTCTTCAGCCGAAACCAGTGCGTTCAGTGTCCAGCGAACAACGTCGCCCCACTCGTGGTCGCCATGACGGACCAGCGGGCCCAGCGGCTCTTTCGAGATGATTTCGGGCAGCAGGATGTGATCACCGGGGTTTTCGAACGTGGCGCGCGTTGCGGCCAGGCCCGATGCGTCGGTGGTATAGACGTCACATGCGCCAGCCAGATACTGCTGCTGCGCTTCTGCGTTGGTTTCGATCGGAACCGGCTCGTAGCTGATGTTGTTCGAGCGGAAGAAATCCGCCAGGTTCAGCTCGGTGGTGGTGCCGGTCTGGATGCAGACAGTCGCGCCGTCCAGTTCCTTGGCCGAGCTTACGCCCAGCGCTTTGGGAACCATAAAGCCCTGACCGTCGTAATAGTTTACACCGACGAATTCGAACTTCAGGTCTACGTCGCGGCTGAAGGTCCAGGTGGTGTTCCGGGCCAGCATGTCGATTTCGCCCGAAGCCAGCGCGGTAAAGCGTGTCTTACCTGTGGTCGGAACGAATTCAACGGCGCTTGCGTCACCCAGAACCGCAGCGGCAACGGCGCGGCACAACGAAACGTCAAAGCCCTGCCATTCACCATTTGCGTCGGGCGCGGCAAAGCCGACCAGACCGGTGGTCACACCGCAGTTCAGCTTACCGCGCGCCTTGACGTCGTCCACGGTTCCCGCCATGGCTGCGCCTGCGGCCAGACCGGCAACTGTGGCCGCGCCCAAGATTACGGATTTTTTCATTTTTACCTCTTCCTGATTGTCCATCCCGTTCAGGGACGGTTCTATCCGGCACCTCAGGTACCAGAAAGGTTTCCCCAAAGGTGTCTCCCCTTTAGTGCGCACGAGTTTGGTCGCATTCATAAACAAACGTCAAGGGTCGGATCAGGGAAAACGATGGATCAACTCACAGATGTCCATCAGAGCGGTAAAAATTCAGAAATCTAAGATCAATCAGAGACGTCGTAGAAGCGTTTAGCGTGTAAAAAGGCAGAACGTTTGACTTCGGCTGCTTCATGCGCCTCGTCGTCATGGCCCCATTGTTCGATTTGCCACAGCTCGTCCAACCGCGAAATCCGCCAGATCTCTTGCGCATCACACCAATCGGAAGTGGCCGCAAACCCAAGGATCAACGAGCCCGAAAGGCTGACCAGGTCGTGGAAGGCAGCCAGTTGGAAGTTGTTGAAATCATGCACTCGCCGGCGCAACTGATCCAGCGCCGCCACGTCTTGCGGCTGATGCAGGATACCTGTGACGGGCTGCAGGCGAACCGACATGGCTTCCGCGGCCCAGTCCAACACCGGGTCCCACTGTTCAGCTTGCCGCTGCTGCAACTCTTGCGGGTGGGCGGCGCGATAGCACAGCAAATCCGAATCGCCATAATCGGCAAGCATGTCTGCAACTTCGGCGTGCTGAATCTGCACCTTGTCGATGGCTGCATTGGCCGAACGCGTGTAGGGCATCGTCCCTGGGTCAACCTGTTCTTCCTGCGCGTCCCATTCGGCCGCAATGGCCTGAGCCATCGGCAAGGTCGGCAGGATAAGTCCGGCCCGCGCAGGTGTTTTGACCCTACGACCGTCCAATTCGACCGTAAATCCGCCATCGGCCTCTACCACCTGACATGCAGTCCAAAATCGTTTCGGTTTCCAGTCACTCATGTCTTCAGGTCCAGATATCGTCCAGTGCGCCCGGCAACTGGTCAAACGTTTCGATAATACGAGAGGCAGCGGCCAAGGCAGGCTGTTCGTGATACCCCCAGGTTACGCCAATTCCGGTGACACCGGCGGCGGCGGCCATATCCATGTCGAATCGGGTATCCCCGATCATGACCGTATCAACCGCATCGACGCCGGTTTCGGCCCTTGCCGTGTCGATCATCGAAGGATGCGGTTTTGACGGGTGGTGATCTGCGACCTGCCGGGTCACGAAATAGCCTTGCAGACCGTGACCTTCGATCAAAGCATCCAGACCACGTTGCGATTTGCCTGTCGCCACGCCCAGCAGAACCTCGGGGATCGCATGTAGCGCCTCGACGACCTCGCGCGCGCCGGGATAAAGCGGCGAGCTGGCCATTCCCTGTTCCAGTCGAAGCGCGTGATAGGCCTGTTTATAGCCCTCTACCAACCGTGCCTGATCCGCAGCAGAACACTCGGGCACCAACTGTGCCATGGCTTGTGGTAGAGATAATCCGACTATGGACAAGATCCCCGCCCTATCCGGTACCGGAAGAGACAAGGCATCAAAGCTGGCGGTCATGGCCGCAATAATGCTGCCCTGGCTATCGACCAGGGTACCGTCCACATCAAATAGTACCAGACGCAAGGGTCTGCTCATTGCAGAGACTCGAACGGATCATCCGCAGCCAGGTCTTCGGCCCATCCGAATGTGTCCCAGCTGTGTTTCATATGATCGGGCAAGGGTGCGGTGACCGTGATCTTCTTACGCGTCACCGGGTGCTGAAACGAAGCCTGCCGCGCATGCAGGTGCAGCTTTTTGCTGATCACACCGCCCAACTGCGCACCCCAGCCATCGCCAAGGTTCTCTTGACCCGAACCGCCGTATTTTCCATCCCCGATGATTGGATGCCCAATCGCTGCCATATGCGCACGCAACTGATGAGTGCGGCCGGTGATCGGCTCCATCGCGACCCAGGCGGCGCGTCCGGCCACGCGGTATAGCGTAGCGTAAAGTGTATGGGCCCGCTTCGCGCCTGGCGTATCGTTGATTTCGTTAAGATGAACGGGGATCATCTTTTCGCCCTCGCCCTGGCTGCCATGGCCCGGGGCCTTGACCAAACCGGTCTTGATCTCGCCCAGATAAGGGGTCGGCACCCCAGCGACTAGAGCCCAATATATCTTGCGCGTGTCCCGGTGACGGAAAGCGGCGGTCAGTGCTTTGGCGGCCTCGCGTGTGCGGGCCAGCAACAGCACGCCCGAGGTATCCTTGTCCAGTCGGTGCACCAATCGGGGGTTTTCGTCATATCCAAAGCGCAGCGCCTCGGACAGCCCGTCCACATGCCGGGTCTGGCCGCTGCCGCCTTGCACCGGCAATCCTTGCGGTTTGTTCAGCGCGATCACGTGGTCATCGCGATAGATCACGCAAGACTGCATCATCTTCACATCCGCATCGGTGATCCGCGGCTTGACCTCGACCGGCTTGTGATCCGCATCGGGCAGGGGCGGCACGCGCACGACCTGACCGACCTCAAGCCGGGTCGAGGCCTTGGCCCGTCCGCCATCCACACGCAGTTCGCCCTTGCGGCACATTTTTTCGATGCGCCCTTGGCTGACATGCGGAAACAGGCGCCGCAGCCAGCGGTCCACCCGCTGGTCGCCATCCCCATCCGCAACTGTAATCATCTGCACGCCACTCATGCCATTGCCCCTTGCGCCGCGCGGCAGACCCGCCCGGACCACGCTGTAAACATTGTCCCAGAAAACATGCGCGTCTGTCGCGCGCATCGGCCAAAGAGTCAAGACGGTGCTAGTCTGGTTTCCGTTGCGAACGCAGCTTGGCAAAGTAGTCCAGCCGTTTCTTCAGCTCACGTTCAAACCCACGCTCGACAGGTTGATAGAGAACAGGGCGCGATATGGACTCGGGAAAGTAGTTCTGCCCAGAAAACCCATCCTCGGCATCGTGATCATAAGCATAGCCCGCACCATAACCCTGATCTTTCATCAAAGAGGTTGGTGCATTCAGAATATGTTTGGGCGGCGGCTCACTTCCTGATTGCTTGGCCAGGCGCATCGCTGCCTTGTAGCCCACATAGGCCCCGTTCGATTTCGGAGCCAGAGCCAGATAGACCAGCGCCTGCGCCAAAGCCAACTCGCCTTCGGGACTGCCCAGCCGCTCATAGGTTTCCCAGGAGTGCAGACAGATCGCCTGAGCCTGCGGATCAGCCAGACCAATGTCCTCGACCGCCATTCGCGTGATCCGGCGCGCCAAATACCTTGGGTCCTCGCCTCCTGTCAGCATTCGCGCGAACCAGTACAGGGCGGCATCGGGGTCGGATCCTCGCACCGATTTGTGCAGGGCCGAGATCAGGTTGTAATGCTCATCTCCAGATTTGTCGTATTTCGCGGCACGGCGCATGAGCCGGGTCGACAGGGCTTCAAGGTCCAGCGGGCCCTCAACTTTCCACGCGGCAACCTGCTCGATCAGGTTCAACAGCGCGCGCCCGTCACCATCGGCCATTTCCTGCAGCGCATCACGGGCCGCAGGGTCCAACGGCAACCCGCGGTCCAATTCCTGTTCAGCGCGCTGCGTCAGACGCTCAAGATCAGCCAGGCTGAGCCGTTCCAGCACCAGCACTTGTGCCCGACTGAGCACAGCGGCGTTCAACTCGAACGATGGATTTTCCGTGGTCGCCCCGACCAGGAGGATCGTACCATCCTCCATATGCGGCAGAAACCCGTCCTGCTGCGCCTTGTTGAAGCGATGGATTTCGTCAACAAACAGCAACGTCCCCTGCCCGTTCTGACGCCGGATCTTCGCAGCTTCGAACACTTTCTTCAGGTCGGGAACACCAGTAAAGATGGCACTGATCTGCACAAAATGCAGGTCCGTCTCTTGCGCTAGAAGCCGCGCGATCGTGGTCTTGCCGACGCCGGGCGGCCCCCAGAATATCAGGCTCGACAGACTGCCCGAGGCCAGCATCACGCCCAAAGGCGCATCCGGGCCCAACACCTGTTCCTGCCCGATCACCTCGGCCAGCGTTTGCGGGCGCAATCTGTCGGCCAGCGGGCGATGTACAGGCGGCGCAGGGTCAGATGACCCGGTATCGAAAAGGTCACTCATCCGGTCACAGCCTGAACCGCAGGGAAACCGGCCGCCCGCCCCTGAGGATATCCAGATTGATCCGACGCCCCGGATCGGTCAGCGCCTTCACGACATCAGCAGGTCGCTCGACCCGCGCGCCGTTTATCCCATCGACCACATCGCCCGGACGCAGCCCGGACCGACCGCCATAGCGGCCCGCGTCGACCACAACCACCCCCGTCTGCGACAGCAAAAGCCCCAGCCGCGCGATAACAGCAGGGTTGATCCGCGACACGGTCAGGCCTGGCATCACGGTTTCATCGTTCAGCGTCGTCACTTCCGCTGCCGGAACCTCGGGCGCTTTGACCAAAGCGACCTCAAGTTCAGCTCGGTCCTCGCCGCGCAGTCGCGTCACCACCGACGTGCCGCCCACACCGGCCACTGACATGCGGAATTTCATCTCTGCCGGCGAGTTCACCTCATCCCCGTCGACATGGGTCACGACGTCCCCAACCTGCAACCCTGCCTCGGCCAACGGGCTGAGCGCATGGAGATCCGAAATCACCAGACCCTGCGGGATGACCAAGCCCAGAGACTCAGCGATATCCGCACTCATGTGCTGCCCGGCCATTCCGGCCCAGGGGCTGACAAAACTGTCATTGCCGGCCTGCGCTTGTCGCAGGAATTCGGCAACCAGATTGGCAGGGATGGCAAAACCGATCCCGTTCGATCCGCCAGAACGTGTCAGGATCGAGGTGTTGATGCCAATCAGATCACCGTTCACATCGATCAGCGCCCCGCCCGAATTGCCGGGATTGATCGCCGCATCCGTCTGAATGAAATAGCCCCGCGCATTGCCCGTGGCCGTACCGGTCCGCGCCAACCCCGAGATAATGCCCGATGATACCGTCTGCCCGACGCCGAACGGGTTGCCGATGGCCAGAGCCAGTTCACCCACCTCAACCAAATCGGAATCCCGCATGTCGATCGAAGGCAACGCCTCGGCATCTTTCAGACGTAGAATGGCGATGTCGCTTTCCTGATCGCCCAGAACCACCTCAGCCGAAAACTCGCGCCGGTCCGTCGTGACGACCCGTATTTCGGTCGCCGAACCCACGACATGGTAGTTTGAGACCACATAACCGTCATCCGTCAGGATCACACCCGACCCCAGCGAATTCTGAACGCGCGGTCGCGGTTCGCCAAAGCCGCCGCCAAAGAAATCCTGAAAGAACGGGTCAGAGAACAGTGAATTCGAGCGCCCTTCGCGCACGATCTTGGCGTAGATATTCACCACAGCCGGCGCGGCTTGCTTCACCACGGGCGCAAATCCAAGGCTGATTTCGACCTGCGTTTGAGGTACTTTTGTTTCGGCCTTGGCTGAAACCGCAGCAACAGTCAGCAAGAGTGAACACAAGACTTTCCGCATGATCCATCCGTCTATTGGGCGCCCTTCGGATATGCGAGGCCCGCGCAGGGATTGCAAGCATCTTAAGGCACTGGGCGCGTTGACTTGGGGCGGAATGGCTGGGAATGTCCGACGAACAGAAAGTGCATTTGAAGGAAATATTGTTTTGAGGTCATTCACTCTGAAATGCCTGTCGCGCGGGCGGCTTTTCTCGCTCGCGTTGATCACAACCCTTGGGATAGTCGCCCCGGCGGTACAGGCGGATACCAAACTGGCCATGGGAACCGGAGCGAAAACTGGGTACTATTTCAGCGTCGGCAATCTGCTGTGCAAGTCATTTGTCAAAGCGATGAGCGGTAATAAATGCAGAGCTCGAACCACGGACGGCGCGCTGGAAAACCTAGCAAAGCTGCGCCGCGGTAAATATGACATCGTCGTTGTTCGGTCTGACTGGGCGCTAAATGCACGGGATGGATCGGGTTTTTTCGAGAACAAGAAGCCGGACGCTGCCTTACGCTCGCTTTTCTCAACTCACAGCGTACCCTTGACCGTTATTGCGCGCACGGGGTCAGGGATTACGTCCCTCAAAGACCTGAATGGCAAACGTGTACGTTTGGGCGGGTCGGCATCCCGCTTGGCCAGAAAGCTCCCCTATGCCGAAAGCTGGGATATCTCGGGATTTCGCACAATCAGTTTCGGAGAGATGGACGACCAGCGCAAGGCGTTGTGTAAGGGCGAGATTGACGCCGTCGCCAGTGTCGTCGGCTATCCGTCAAGTCTGATTCAAAAAACAGCCCAGACATGTGCGATTCAACTGGTTGAACTTTCCGGGCGCGATATCGACCGTCTGGTTTCCGGCTCCGACGCGCTCAGCGAAGTGACCATTCCTGCCAATACGTATAAAGGGGTGACGTCACCAACCAAAACTTTTGGCTATAAGGCCATTCTTCTAAGCAGTGCCAACGTGCCCGATGACGATGTCTATGCCTTTGTGAAATCCACCTTTGAAAACCTGCCGCAACTGACGGCCGGCCACCCGGCGCTGAAAGGTTTGCAACCAGCTGATATGATCCGCGATGGCTTGCCAGCGCCACTGCATCCAGGGGCGGCCCGATATTATCGAGAGCGCGGCTGGATCAACTAGGCCAGAGATAGAGTTGTGAAAAAGAAAAACCCCCGCGTCCGAGACACGGGGGTTTTCACATGAAAGCCAGGCTTTCTTATTCTTCGTCTGCGGCCTCTTCGGCGGCGGTACGCGCTTTGTCTGCAGCGCCTTTGGCGTCCAGATCGCGGTCAACGAATTCGATGATCGCCATCGGGGCCATGTCGCCATAGCGGAAGCCTGCTTTCAGGATCCGGACATAACCGCCCTGACGCTCGGCGTAACGGGGGCCCAGGATTTCGAACAGCTTTGCGACGTCTTTGTCTTCTTTCAGCTGCGATGCGGCCTGACGACGGGCGTGCAGGTCCCCACGCTTGCCTAGAGTGATCAGTTTTTCAACGATCGGGCGCAGTTCTTTTGCCTTGGGCAGAGTTGTTTTGATCTGCTCATGTTCGATGAGCGAGCCAGCCATGTTCGCAAACAGAGCCTTGCGGTGCTCATGAGTACGGTTCAGGCGGCGGTAACCACGTGCGTGACGCATTTTCTAGTTCCTTCTTCAGCGTTTTGCTTTGTCTGGCCGGCGATGCGTGTCACCGGCTCTCCTTGGGGCATGATTGCCCGTGCATTCCCCGCAAGCGCGGGCATTGGGAAGACGCGCTTAAAACGCGTCTTCGAATTTCTTCGCCAGATCTTCGATGTTGTCAGGTGGCCAATCCTCGACATCCATGCCAAGGTGCAGACCCATGCCGGACAGCACTTCTTTGATCTCGTTCAGCGACTTGCGGCCGAAGTTCGGGGTGCGCAGCATCTCGGCTTCGGTCTTCTGGATCAGGTCGCCAATGTAGACGATATTGTCGTTCTTCAGACAGTTTGCCGAACGGACAGACAGTTCCAACTCATCTACCTTCTTCAGCAGCAGCGGGTTGAACTCCAGACCATCATCTTCGTCCTGACGACCAGCCGATTCCGGCTCATCGAAGTTGACGAAGATCGACAGCTGATCCTGCAGGATGCGTGCGGCATAGGCCAACGCGTCCTCGGGGGTGATCGAACCGTCAGTCTCAATCTTCAGGGTCAGCTTGTCATAGTCAAGAACCTGACCTTCACGCGTCGGCTGAACATCATAGGCGACCTTTTTAACCGGCGAATAGATCGCGTCGATCGGGATCAGGCCGATAGGTGCGTCTTCTGGTTTGTTCTTTTCAGCCGAGACATAGCCCTTACCGGTGTTGACGGTCAGTTCCATGAACAGGTCGGCACCATCATCCAGGTGACAGATGACGTGATCGCGGTTCAGAACCTCGATGCCAGCGCTTTCGCTGATGTCGCCTGCGGTGACGATTGCCGGGCCTTTAGCATTGATCGACAGACGCTTGGGGCCTTCGACCTCCATGCGCAGGGCGACTTGCTTAAGGTTCAAAATGATGTCGGTGACGTCTTCACGCACGCCTGCAACCGAACTGAATTCGTGCAGGACGTTGTCGATCTGAACGCTGGTGATGGCCGCACCTTGCAGCGAGCTCATCAGAACGCGGCGCAGGGCGTTGCCCAGAGTCAGACCAAAGCCACGCTCCAGCGGTTCTGCAACCAGCGTTGCCTGGCGCGCAGGGTCGTTGCCCGGCTTGCTTTCCAGCTGGGTTGGCTTGATCAATTCTGCCCAATTCTTGTGGATCATGTAATCCCTCCATTCCTGTCCGCGCCCCATGACCAACAAGGTGCAGACGCCCGAGGTTCAAAATGACGTGCTGGGGCCGTGCGAAAATGCGGGCCCCAGCTCAATTCTAATTCGCTTAGACGCGGCGGCGCTTCGGCGGACGGCAACCATTGTGAGCGATCGGGGTCACGTCACGGATCGACGTGATGTTGAAGCCCACTGCAGCCAATGCACGCAGAGCCGATTCACGACCCGAACCGGGGCCCTGAACTTCGACCTCCAGCGTCTTGACGCCGTGATCCTGTGCTTTCTTGCCTGCGTCTTCCGCAGCCATCTGAGCAGCATACGGAGTAGATTTACGCGACCCTTTGAAACCCATGGTCCCGGCCGACGACCATGCAATGGCGTTGCCTTGCACGTCCGAGATCAGGATCTTGGTGTTGTTGAAGGTCGAATTCACATGGGCGACGCCCGATGCGATATTCTTGCGCTCTTTTTTCTTGGTACGAGTCTTTTCGCGTGCCATCGGTCAGACCCTCCTTATTTCTTCTTGCCAGCAATGGCCTTTGCGGGGCCTTTGCGGGTACGAGCGTTGGTATGGGTACGCTGACCGCGAACGGGCAGGTTACGACGATGACGCAGACCGCGGTAGCAGCCCAAATCCATCAGGCGCTTGACGTTCATCTGAACTTCGCGACGCAGGTCACCTTCGACGGTGAAGTTAGCGTCGATATGTTCGCGGATGGCCAGAACTTCGGAATCCGACAGCTCATTGACGCGACGGTGCGCTTCAATGCCTACGGCTTCGCAGATGGCCTGCGCCGAGGTGTTGCCGATACCGGTGATATATGTGAGGGCGATAGGTACCCGCTTTGCAGTCGGGATGTTTACGCCGGCAATACGTGCCACGTGTCACTTTCCTTTTTGTTGCGGTTCCGTAGCTCCGGAACCTTTTTTCACAACACTTGACCGTGGCAGTGACGCCAGAGGGCCCAGTATTATTCGAGGTGGTCGGGGCAGTTAGGACGAATCCCGCCTGCGAACTTGATTCCCTTTAGGGATGGGGGTCGATATGGGCTTTTGCGCTTGGCGTCAAGGCCATATTGGAGCTAGCCGAGTACGGCCTCGATCGACGCAGTCACTTCCTTGATATCTGCCAACCCATTGACCGGGCGAAGATCGCCTTTGGCATAGTAATAACCAATCAGCGGCGACGTCTTTTTGTAGTACTCCATCAACCGCGTGCGCAGGCTGTCTTCGTTGTCGTCGGCGCGACGCGTGAACTCTTTTTGCTCACCACAGTTGGTGCAGCGACCATCTGCCGGAATCGGTTTGGTCTTGTCATTATAAACTTCGCCACAGCCCGAACAGGTCGAACGTGCGGTGATCCGATCCACCAGGGCATCGTCATCCACCCGCATCTCGATCACAGTGTGCAGTGACTGGCCCAGCTTGGTCAGCAAAGCCGCCAATGCGTCGGCTTGTGCCAATGTGCGGGGAAAACCGTCAAAGATGAAACCGGCACCGGTTTCGGTGGTCAGCTTCTCTTCGATCAGGCCGATCACGATCTCATCGGTGACCAGCTTGCCGGCATCCATGATGGCTGCGACCTTCAGGCCCATCTCGGTGCCCGAGGTTTTGGCTTCGCGCAGCATGTCTCCGGTGCTCAGCTGCACCATGCCGCGTGTTTCAACAAGATGACGCGCTTGCGTTCCTTTACCCGCCCCCGGGGGGCCCAGAAGAATGATGTTCATCGACGAGCGGGTCCCTTCCTGCCGCGTTTCTTACCCTTCCCGCGCAGTTGGGACTTTTCGATAAGCCCTTCGTATTGATGCGCCAGCAGGTGGCTCTGTACCTGTTGGATCGTATCCATGGTCACAGAGACGATAATCAGAACCGAAGTACCACCGAAATAGAACGGAATGGCAAACTGGCCCCGCAGGATTTCAGGCAGCAGACAAACCGCCGCCAGATAAGCCGAACCCAGAACCAGAACGCGGTTGACCACGTATTCCAGATACTCGGCGGTTTTCTTACCCGGACGGATACCCGGCACAAAACCGTTCTGCTTTTTCAGGTTATCCGCCACGTCATCCGGTTTGAACGAGACGTTGAACGTGTAGAAATAGGCAAAGAACACGATCATCGACGCGAAGAACAGCAGGTACAGCGGCTGACCCGGACCAAAGTTGGCCAGCAGCCAGGACATGATCGGCCCGTTGGTCGCACCCGATGAGAAGGTCGAGATCGTCACCGGCAGCAACAGCAAAGAGCTGGCAAAGATCGCCGGGATAACGCCAGCCGGGTTCACTTTGACCGGCAAGTGGCTCGAGCCGCCTTCATAGATCTTCATACCGGCCTGACGGCGCGGGTATTGAATATGGATCTTGCGCAAAGCGCGCTCCATGAACACCACAAAGGTGATCACGGCGATGACCATGACGATCACCCCGATGATTACTGCGGGGCTGATTGCGCCGCTGCGGCCACTTGCGAAGAACTGAGCCAACGCTGCCGGAACCTCGGCGATGATGCCAACGAAAATAATCAGAGAGATACCGTTGCCGATGCCGCGCGCGGTGATCTGCTCACCCAGCCACATCAGGAACATGGTGCCGCCAACCAGTGTAATCATAGTCGACAGACGGAAATAGAGGCCCGGATCAGTCGCCAGATCGCCCGACTCCAGCGAAACGGCCAAGCCATAGGCCTGAACGGTGGCCAGCGCCACGGTGCCGAAACGGGTATATTGGTTGATCTTCTTACGACCCTGCTCGCCCTCTTTCTTGAGCTGTTCGAGCGCGGGAACCATCGAGGTCAGCAGCTGAATGATGATCGAGGCCGAGATGTAAGGCATGATGCCGAGGGCAAAGATACCCATCCGCCCAAGCGCCCCGCCGGTGAACATCGAAACCATACCGCCGATGCCCTGCCCCGCTTGCTCCATGAACTCACGCAGGGCCTGTCCGTCGATCCCCGGCACCGGTATAAAAGTGCCCAGGCGATAGACGATCAACAAACCCAGTGTGAACAGGATGCGGTTGCGCAGATCGGTGGCTTTGCCCAAAGCAGCCCAGCTAGTGTTGGCTGCCATTTGTTCTGCTGCTGATACCATAAATCGGTCTCTCTTATGAAAACACCGCCCGGAACCGTTTTCCGGCTCGGGCGGCGTCTTGGAAAACTCTGAGGTCTATGTAAGCGGGTCTTGGCCCGCTCACAAGCGCTTACTCTGCCGCAGCGGCTTTTGTGACCGTCAGTGAACCGCCCGCTTTTTCGACTGCCTCAACGGCAGCTTTCGAAGCACCAGTTACTTCCAGGGTCACCTTGGCGCTGATTTCGCCTTTGGCCAGAACGCGGATACCGTCCAGTTTACGGCGAACCAGACCGGATGCAACCAGTGCCTCCTCGGTGATCGCGGCTTTGGCGTCCAGCTTACCGGCGTCGACGAATTTCTGGATCAGGCCCAGGTTGATAACGGCAAACGCCTTGCGGTTCGGCTTGTTAAAGCCGCGCTTGGGCAGGCGTTGGTACAGCGGCATCTGGCCACCTTCGTAGCCATTGATGGCCACACCCGAACGGGATTTCTGACCTTTGATACCACGGCCACCCATTTTACCTTTACCGGAACCGGGACCACGGCCGACGCGGGTCCGTTTCGGTGTGGCGCCTGGGTTGTCGCGCAATTCATTCAGTTTCATTTCGCTTCTCCTTCGCCGGAAATGACCCCGAAGCGTGATGGGTCAAACACGGCATTTCTTGGTTTTGATTCTTGCGGCGCAGTACGCCACCGGAGCCCGATACAGCTTTGTGGCTGAGGATGCAAGTTTTGAAGTGAACAACACCCAAACTGTCTAACCTTCAGCATTTTGGATTGGCGCGTCCAGTGGATTAATCCGGTGTTTGGCCAGAAGCTTACCCACCAGGCTATCTGGATCTGGCAGGCCATTATACCTGTTCCTCAGGATCGAACGCATCCGGCGACCATAAAAGTGAATGGAAACTGTGTCCTCGTGGAAGAACCTGGATAAATCGGCGTTTGGGCGTGCCAAAGCGCGCCGTCTGGTAAAGTTCACCGGATAGAACACATGCTCAGGCAGAACAAATTGGTGTTCGCCGGTTTGCCGTAAAGCCGAGGCAAAGGCTGACGGACCCCATGCGCCCCAATATTGCGCGGGCACATTGATCGGATCACCTGCATCCTGTGCCGCACGAAGGGGTTCCTGATATCGTTTGGGCAGCCATGGCGGAATCCGATATGGGTCCGTTGTATATTCGATGAGCAGAGCCAGCGCCGGGCTGTCTGACGGAATGCCCAATACGCCGATCGCAACCTCTCCTTCGAGCATTCCGTAAAAATGCCCGGTCTCCGTTGTGAATGGACGCATGCAATAGGCGTCCGTATCCGCCCATATCAAATCGGGCTCCTGCGCCAACATGCGGTATCGGAACTTATCCGAATGCGGCGCCGGGCTACCAGTACGGCTATGCGCAATGAATTCTGTGCCGGGCATCACATCGCGCGCATCGCGGGTATCCACACCTTCAGGTATCCCTGAGACATTCCCATAGGTGTAGAGGCGAACGGATTGACCGGCATCCAGATAGGATTTGATGCAGAGCTGCTCGAGAAAGCACAGCGGGCCATCCACCCACAACATGCCGATCTGGTAGTCTCGCACTGTGTCAGCCTCGTCATCGCGTTATTGGGACATAGCCTCCTCTAATAATTCTCATGGAAAATTTCCAAACGATCCACAATGCAGAGTGAGCAATTTCACCGTGCCTGTGCCTTTCAAGCACGCAGAATCAAAAGAGGCGCCAAATGGCGCCTCGGTGTTGTTCATCCTGCCAGGTTCTCAGCAGTAGACGTGCTTATGCGCAATATCACTTATATCGCACCGGCGGATACCAATGTCGTTCAGTTCACGATCAGTCAGGTTCTGAAGCTCTGAATAGGTGCGGCCGAATTCGGCGCGCAGGGCATAGGCCTCTTTCACGCGTGCGATCAGAGTTGTGATGCGGACGGTCAGACCAAAGCCTTCGCGGGAAAAAGTTGCTGTGTTTGCCATTTCTATATTCCTTTCTAAACCGGAGCGTATTCTCCAGATTTCGTTTGCGTTCCTATTTGGGACAAAGCTCAAATAAGAACGCCAGATAACGCTAACAACAGAAGATTCGGTCTGGCCGGTATGCATTGGGGGAATGGCAGTGAAAACACTGTTTAGACATCCCACTACAGGCTTTCGTTGAAATAGACCCGTGGATTTCTCGGCTAAAGATAAGATTTATCAAATTTATATATATTAATATCTTTTTTCTTTTACGGACCCATATTTTCACTATTCTATCACGTATCCGTGAACTATCGGGCTATTTCGGCCTGTTTTACCATTTTCGCCTCGCACGTTTAGGGCGTCCTCGACTTCATGAATGAGGATACTCCATGCCTTTGGTTTCAAGCGTTATTAGAAGGTTGCGCTGGATTCAGCGCCGTCCTTCCTTGAAGCAATCGGCAAACCTGTTGCGCAACATTCGGGGCTATCTTCTTCACTCTCAACAAGCCGCCCCGCTGCCGTCTTTGGTGAAAATTGATATTTCGCCGCTGTGCTCACTAGCCTGTCCACATTGCGTCCATGCGAATCCGGCAGGTCGTGACCGACCCTTGCTCAGCGATCAGAAGTTCGGGAAACAGGACAAACTCAGCATTCAGCAGTACCGGCATATCATTGACCAGATCAAAGATCGCGCGCTTGGTGTAAGCCTGTTCTACTATGGCGATCCTCTGGCACACCCGGACCTCACCGACATGATCCGGGCCACGACCGCAGCCGGTTTGGAAAGCCATATTACCACCCATTTCAGCTATCGGCTAAAAGCCGAGCGGATTCATGACCTGGTCGATGCCGGGCTTAGCCATATCACAATCTCAGTTGATGGCGCGACGCAGGAAAGCTTTCAGGTTACCCGAGTTCGCGGACGCCTGGATTTCGTTCTGAACAACCTGCGACTACTGGCTGGCTATAAAAAGAGGAAGGGTCTGAAATCTCCGTTCATAGAAATACAGCATATCTCTTTCCCCCATCACGCCGAGGATGAACTGGTTCAGGTGAAGGCCATCGTAGACGAGATTGGTATCGACGCCTTTACCACGTTTGAAGGGCTACGGTTCGATGCAAATGGAGATCTGTACAACGTCGTAGACGACGATCCCGATCGGATTGAAAATGGCCCGCCCCTGTCATCATCCCTCACCCCAAGGTGCCATTGGCCCCACAGCAGCACGGTCATTCGCTTTGATGGCGATGTGATTCCCTGCTGTCTCTGGCGATCCGGCCGCCAATATGTTTCCGACAAGAACCGTGATCCGCATGTGTTGGGAAATGTTTTCGACGAACCACTTGAAACCATCTGGAACAACGAAAAATACAAAGCTCTGCGCCGGCAGGTCTGGAACCCGCGTGCTCATTCCAAACGCGAAGCAGCAGCCAGTTTTTGCGATGGATGCCCCAGGCTGTACGAAAAACCAGGCAGAGAACCTTCGTTGCGCCATGAAGTCGACATTGAGTTTGCAGAAAAAAAGGCGCTCGGGTCATAGCCGAGTTTGCGCCGAGGCACTGAACAGCACCATAAGACGAGCCGGAAAAAAACGACCGACTAAACAAGAAAACGCCCCCGATCAGATCGGAGGCGTTCTTAAGTCTTCAAAGAACTCGCGATTAGCCGCGTTCTTCGATGATCTCTACCAGATGCGGGATCTTGTTGACCATGCCGCGGACCGAAGGAGTATCCTCCAGCTCACGGGTTTTGTGCATCTTGTTCAAGCCCAGACCGATCAGGGTCGCGCGCTGTTCGGCGGGGCGGCGGATCGGGGAACCGATCTGCTTGACGACGATGGTTTTTGCCATGGGTCGCTCTCCTTATGCTTCTGCTTCAGCAGCAACAGGCGCTTCGTCCCGCTTGGGCAGGATGTCAGCAACTTTCTTGCCGCGACGCTGTGCAACCGAACGCGGGCTCTGCTCTTTTTGCAGGCCGTTGATGGTGGCGCGGATCATGTTGTACGGGTTCTGCGAGCCCAACGACTTGGACACAACGTCCTTGACGCCCAGCATTTCGAACACAGCACGCATCGGACCACCGGCGATGATACCAGTACCTTCAGGTGCCGAGCGCATAACCACTTTACCGGCGCCGTGACGGCCTTCGATATCGTGGTGCAGGGTCCGACCTTCGCGCAGCTGCACGCGGATCATCTGACGCTTGGCTTGTTCAGTCGCCTTACGGATGGCCTCGGGTACTTCTTTTGCTTTACCCTTGCCAAAGCCGACGCGGCCCTTCTGATCGCCGACAACCACCAGAGCGGCGAAGCCAAAGCGCTTACCACCTTTTACGGTTTTCGACACGCGGTTGATCGCGACCAGACGGTCTGCGAATTCCGGAGTTTCGTCGCGGTCGCGGCCACGGCCCCGACGGTTTTCACGTTCTGCCATTTGGCATCCCTTTTCTCATGTGGCGCATTACGGCGCCGTTGTTTCAATCCAAGTGAGCCTCGACTATTGCCGAGGCCCCCGGATCATCGGGGCAGCTGAGGCGCTGCCCGCAAGTCTTAGATCTTCAGACCACCTTCACGCGCAGCGTCGGCGACAGCCTTCACTTTGCCGTGGAACAGGAAGCCGCCACGATCGAAATAAGCCTCTTCGACGCCTGCCTTCTTGGCACGCTCGGCGATGGCTGCGCCCACTTTCGTAGCCGCTTCGACGTTGTTTGTGCCAACTACACCCAGATCTTTTTCCAGGGTCGAGGCCGAGGCCAGGGTCACACCACGAACGTCGTCGATCAGCTGAGCGCTGATGTTCTTGTTCGAACGGTGAACCGACAGGCGCACACGACCTGCATTGACCTTGCGAAGTTTGTTCCGAACGCGCAGGCGGCGCTTCAGAAACAGGGTTCTTTTGCTGTTTGCCATTGTTTGCGTCCTTACTTCTTCTTGCCTTCTTTGCGGAAGATGAATTCGCCCTTATAGCGGATACCCTTGCCTTTATACGGCTCGGGACGGCGCCATTCGCGGATTTTCGCCGCGACTTCGCCCACCTGCTGCTGGTCGTTACCTTCCACAATGATCACGGTCTGCTTCGGTGCGGTGATGGTGACACCATCCGGAGCAACGAAATCAACGTCGTGGCTGTAGCCCAGGTTCAGTTTCAGGGTGTTCCCCTGCATCTGAGCCCGGTAACCAACACCCTGGATCTCCAGCTCTTTTTTGAAGCCTTCGGTCACACCGGTTACCAGATTGGCAACCATGGTGCGGCTCATGCCCCATTGCTGGCGGGCACGTTTGGACATGCCACGCGGGTTGATTTGAACCACATTGTCTTCGACCGACAGCGTAACGTCATCAGTCGCAGTGAAGCTACGGGCACCTTTCGGGCCTTTGACTTCGATGGTCTGGCCGGAAACCGAGGCGGTTACACCGCTGGGCAGTTCGACCGGACGTTTACCAATACGAGACATTGACAGACCTCCTTAGAAGACGGTGCAGAGCACTTCGCCGCCAACATTGTTGGAGCGTGCATTCTGGTCCGACATCACACCTTTCGGAGTGCTGACAATCGACACACCCAGACCCTGACGGACCTGCGGGATGTCATTGACGCCCATGTATACGCGACGACCGGGCTTGGAGACCCGCTTCAACTCGCGAATGACAGGGGTGCCTTCGTAGTATTTCAGGCTGATTTCGATGGCCGGATGACCGTTTTCACCGGTCATCTTTTCGTAGCCACGGATGTAACCTTCGTCCGCCAGCACGTCCAGAACCCAGGCGCGCAGTTTCGACGCCGGAGTGTTTACAGTGGACTTGCCGCGCATTTGCGCGTTGCGGATACGGGTGAGCATATCGCCGATAGGATCGTTCATATCTATGTCTCCCTTACCAGCTCGATTTCACCATGCCGGGGATCTGACCTGCAGAACCCAGCTCGCGCAGCATGATACGGCTGACCTTCAGCTTACGATAGTAAGCATGAGGACGACCTGTCAGCTGACAGCGGTTGTGAAGACGAGTTGCCGAGCTGTTGCGCGGCAGTTTCGCCAGTTTCAGACGCGCTTTGAAACGCTCTTCCATCGGCTTGCTCTCGTCATTCGCGATTTCTTTCAGCTCGGCACGCTTTGCGGCATATTTGGCCACCAGGCGTTCGCGCTTCTTCTCGCGTTCGATCATTGCTTTTTTAGCCATGTCTCAATCCTCCCGGCGCTTAAGCGTTGAACGGCATGTTGAACGCTTTCAACAGGCTTTTCGCTTCAGCGTCGGTTTTCGCTGTGGTGGCAATTACGATATCCAGGCCCCAGACCTCGTCGACCTTGTCGAAGTCGATTTCCGGGAACACGATGTGCTCTTTCATGCCCATGGCAAAGTTGCCACGACCATCGAAAGAAGGCTTAACACCGCGGAAGTCACGAACGCGCGGCAGCGCGATGGTGATCAGACGATCCAGGAATTCATACATCCGGTCACCGCGCAGGGTAACTTTCGCACCCAGCGGCATGTCTTCACGGACGCGGAAACCCGCGATCGACTTCTTCGCCAGTGTTGCAACAGCCTTTTGGCCTGCAATCGCGGTCAGATCTTCAACAGCGGCTTTCGCCTTCTTCGAGTCTCTGACGGCCTCTGCACCACAACCGATGTTCAGAACGATCTTTTCCAGCTTGGGCAGCTGCATATCGCTCTTGTAACCGAACTCTTCTTTCAGAGCGGCACGGATGGTTTCAGCGTACTGAGCTTTCAGACGCGGGGTGTAGGTTGCGGTATCAAGCATCGATCACGTCCCCCGTGGTCTTGGCAAAACGAACTTTCTTGTCACCTTCCATGCGGAAGCCAACGCGGGTTGCTTTACCGTTTTTGTCCAGCAGAGCCAGGTTCGACAGCTCAATCGGGTTTGCCTGAGGCAGGCGACCACCTTGCGAGGTCTGTGACTGGCGGGTGTGGCGAATGGCGATGTTCACGCCATCAACAACGGCTTTACCGGCTTTCGGGTCGACCGAGGTGATAGTTCCCTCTTTGCCCTTGTCCTTGCCAGCCAGCACGACGACCTTGTCGCCTTTGCGGAGTTTAGCAGCCATGATTACAGCACCTCCGGAGCAAGCGAGATGATTTTCATGAAGTTTTTCGCGCGCAGTTCACGAACAACAGGGCCAAAGATACGGGTACCTACGGGCTCGTTGTTGTTGTTCAGAATGACGGCGGCGTTGCGATCGAAACGGATCGCGGTGCCGTCTTCGCGACGGACTTCTTTGGCGGTGCGTACGACGACGGCCTTACGGACGTCACCTTTCTTTACGCGGCCGCGTGGGATGGCTTCCTTCACCGAGACGACAATGATGTCGCCTACAGAGGCGTATTTACGCTTGGAACCACCCAGGACCTTGATGCACTGAACTCGGCGTGCGCCGGAGTTGTCAGCGACATCCAGATTGGTCTGCATCTGGATCATGTGGTTTCTCCCGACCTGTGGGGGCTGGTCTTGTTAGATCCCCCAGGGTTTCGACAAATGGGAAAATCCCGGAGGCTTACGCTTCCAGAACTTCCCAACGTTTCGTCTTCGATTTCGGCGCGCATTCGATGATGCGAACTGTATCGCCGACCTTGAAGGCGTTCTTTTCATCGTGAGCCCGGTATTTCTTGGACTTACGGATGGTTTTCTTCAGAACCGGATGCGTAAAGCGGCGCTCGACGGATACGGTTACAGTCTGTGCGTTGGCATCGCTGGTTACGGTGCCGGACAGGATACGCTTAGGCATAGGATTACTCCTCCGATGCCGCAGCAGCGGCCTTTTCGTTCAGGATGGTTTTAACGCGGGCGGCGTTGCGGCGGGCCGCTTTGATGCCAGCGGTGCTTTCCATCTGACCGGTTGCCTGTTGAAAGCGCAGGTTAAAGCTTTCTTTCTTCAGGTTGGCCAGTTCCTCGCGGAGCTGGTCAGGGGTCTTGTCACGCAGTTCTTGGGCGTTCATCGCCTTTTCCTTTGCTCAAAACACCAGAAGGCCCCTAAGCAGGGTCACCTTTGACCTGGTGGATGAATGATAGACATACGAATCCCCCGACTCGGCCGGGGGAACGCAAGATGCCGCTCTATAGGGGGTTCAGGGGTGGGTGGCAAGGGAAACTTTGGGAAGACACAAGCAGCTACTCTAAGCACGCTATTCCTTGCTTACTTAACTAAGCCCAAATGTCGTGCGATGGTGGCGCCGTCGTAATAGTCTCTTCCCTCAACAACCATGCCACCTTTCACCCGCATCACCGAGCAATAACGCACTTCGTATCGCTTTCCGGTCGGTTCGAATTCACCAAGGCTTGAATGCAGCACACCTGTATGAGTGCCGGTGTTGTGGAACTCGACGATAGCCCATTCACCGCAATCGCTGACGATCACATTGTCAACGATGCATTCTCCATCTGGGAATGCCAGTCGCCAGCGCTCGTAGTCCTCTTTGTATGCTAACTTGCCAAGTTGTTTTTCTTCACGAGCAACATCCTCAAACTGGCAATCTTCGGCAATTACCTCGGCTCCGCGATCAGGATCGCGCATACCCCAACTCTCGTGGAATTGGCGAACCACTCGTTCAGCTTCTTTCACAGCAAACACCCCCCATGATCCAAAGAGCATACAAGATTCTATATGAGCTGGCTCCAGATTTTCTCAGATTGTGTTACTGACCATTCCAATCGAAGGTGTGTGGCAACTCAGTCAAAAATCTAGCTAGGTCTAAATTGAAACGAAAAAACGCGGCCTCGTTTGCACGAGACCGCGTCTTCAACTGTCTAAGTCTAAGTGACTTACGCCAGAGCGATGTTCACAGCCGACTCACGACCGTCACGGCCGGGTTCGATGTCGAACGTTACTTTCTGGTCGTCGGCCAGGCCGGTCAGACCCGAGCGCTCGACAGCAGAGATGTGCACAAACACGTCTTTGCCACCGGTCTCCGGTGCGATGAAGCCAAATCCTTTAGTTGTGTTGAACCATTTTACGGTGCCATTGGCCATATCCGTAGTCTCCTATTAAATTGCTGTCCGCGGAATTGCGACAGCGCGGCGTTGTCGGTCTGGATCGAAAGACTGAACGCCGATATTCGGGAGACAGTGGTCGAAAAAGAAAAACGTAAGCGCCCTCCACATCGTTTATCTGACGACACAATGCAAGAACTTTTCACACATTCCTTTGAATCAGAGTCCCTTAAACAACCGTGCTAGTCCCATTTATAGTTAAAGCTGACGGAAATCCGCTCATCCTCGGCCATGTTCATCGGCACCTCGTGGCGCAACCAGCTCTCCCATAGCAAAACATCGCCAACCTGAGGCTTCACATAGATGAAAGGCTGCAGGTCTCGACGGCCCCCTTTCATACGCGTGGGCGCTGCCATCATGCGGCCCGAGCGCGGGTCTTCAAGCTTCAGCGCGCTAGCACCTTCGGGCATCGAAACATATGTCGTGCCCGAGATCACGCTATGTGGGTGCAGGTGGCTGGAGTGCATTCCGCCCTCGGGCAAAATGTTGATCCAAAGGTCTTCAAGCTTTAGTTCACCCTCACCCAGATCAAACTCCAGATCCTTAGCAAAAGCTGCAACGTGCTGGTCCAGCAACTTAACCAGATCGGCAAAGATCGGGAACCGCCAGGGCAGATCGGTCAGCGAGGCATAGCTGGTGTAGCCGGGATAGCCGTTTTCTTCGCACCATTCCTGCCCGGCCTCATCATCCTCGGCAATGACAAGACAGGAGCTTTCCAGTTCCTCCGGGTCGATCTTGGGATCAAACTCGGACAAAGCTGCGCGATAGAGGCGGGTGACAAAAAGTGATTCAATCTGTGCCATGGGCCTGTCTTAAACCAGCCTCTCGATGAAGGCGATGGGTGTTTTGCGAGGCTGTCGCGGGGGCAGCGCCATCAAACCAAAAACCCCCGCCGGTTTCCCGACGGGGGTCAATCTTGTCGCGAGCGGGGTCGCCCCCGGGTCGCTTACCAGTCTTCGCGAACCACGACGCGAGTCTTGATCGGCAGCTTCATCGCAGCCAGGCGCAGGGCCTCGCGGGCGATGTCGTCATTGACGCCGTCGATTTCGAACATCACGCGGCCAGGCTTGACTTTGCATGCCCAGCGGTCGACCGAACCTTTACCTTTACCCATACGAACTTCGATCGGCTTAGCCGTAACCGGAGTGTCGGGGAAGATGCGGATCCAGACACGACCCTGACGCTTCATGTGACGCGTCATGGCACGACGTGCAGCTTCGATCTGGCGTGCAGTTACACGCTCAGGCTCAAGAGCTTTCAGTCCATAGGTGCCAAAGTTCAGATCAGAGCCGCCCTTGGCTTCACCCTTGATCCGGCCTTTGTGCATCTTGCGGAATTTAGTACGCTTTGGTTGAAGCATATCTTTCCCTCCTTAGCGACGACCGCCACCAGCACCACGAGGTGCAGGGCCGTCCTGGAGTTCCTGTGCTTTACGGTCACGTGCCTGCGGATCGTGCTCCATGATCTCACCTTTGAAGATCCAGACCTTGATCCCGATGATCCCATAAGGAGTCATCGCTTCGGCTTGTGCGTAATCGATGTCGGCGCGCAGCGTGTGCAGAGGCACACGGCCTTCGCGGTACCACTCGGTCCGTGCGATTTCGGCGCCACCCAGACGGCCAGCGACGTTCACCCGGATACCCAGAGAGCCCATACGCATGGCGTTCTGAACAGACCGCTTCATCGCGCGACGGAACGAAACCCGGCGCTCCAGCTGCTGAGCGATAGACTCGGCAACCAGCTGTGCGTCAAGCTCGGGCTTGCGCACTTCGACAATGTTCAGGTGCAATTCGCTGTCTGTCATCAGGGCGATTTTCTTGCGCAGAACTTCAATGTCCGCGCCTTTCTTGCCGATGATGACACCCGGACGTGCAGTGTGGATCGTAACGCGGCACTTCTTGTGCGGACGTTCGATGATCACACGGGCGATGCCGGCTTGCTTGCACTCTTTGTTGATGAACTCACGGATCTTCAGATCTTCCAGCAGAAGATCACCGTAGTCCTTGGTGTCGGCGTACCAGCGGCTGTCCCAGGTGCGGTTCACCTGCAGGCGCATGCCGATCGGATTTACTTTATGACCCATTAGGCTTGCTCCTCAACTTGACGCACCTTGATGGTGATCTCCGAGAACGGCTTCATGATCTTGCCGAAACGGCCACGGGCCCGAGGGCGACCGCGTTTCATGACCAGGTTCTTGCCAACCCATGCTTCGGCAACGATCAGCTCGTCGACGTCCAGGTTGTGGTTGTTCTCAGCGTTGGCGATTGCGGACTGCAGGCACTTTTTGACGTCCTGCGCGACACGCTTGTTCGAGAAAGTCAGGTCGGTCAGAGCCTTCTCAACTTTCTTGCCGCGGATCATCTGCGCAACCAGGTTCAGTTTCTGCGGGCTGGTACGGAGCATGCGCGTTTTTGCCATTGCTTCGTTTTCAGCCACGCGGCGGGGGTTCTTTTCCTTGCCCATGACTTACTTCCGCTTCGCTTTTTTGTCAGCGGCGTGACCGTAATAGGTGCGAGTCGGCGAATACTCACCGAACTTCTGACCGATCATGTCTTCCGAGACGTTGACGGGGATATGCTTCTGGCCGTTGTACACACCAAAGGTCAGACCCACGAACTGGGGCAGAATGGTGGAACGACGCGACCAGATTTTGATAACTTCGTTGCGGCCCGACTCGCGCGCTGCTTCGGCTTTTTTCAGCACGTAAGCATCGACGAAAGGACCCTTCCAAACAGAGCGAGACATGGATTAACGTCCCTTCTTCTTGGCGTGCCGCGAGCGGATGATCAGCTTCTGGGACGCTTTGTTTTTGTTGCGAGTACGCTTACCCTTGGTGTCCTTACCCCAAGGCGTAACCGGTGTACGGCCACCCGAGGTACGACCTTCACCACCACCGTGCGGGTGATCGATCGGGTTCATTGCGACACCACGAACCGACGGACGCACGCCTTTGTGGCGCATACGACCGGCTTTACCGAGGTTCTGGTTGCTGTTGTCGGGGTTGGACACGGCACCAACGGTGGCCATGCATTCCTGACGAACCATGCGCAGCTCGCCCGAGCTCAGACGGATCTGAGCATAACCGCCATCGCGGCCTACGAATTGCGCGTAAGTACCGGCCGCACGTGCGATCTGACCACCCTTGCCGGGCTTCATCTCGATGTTGTGGACGATGGTACCAATAGGCATACCCGAGAACGGCATTGCGTTGCCCGGCTTGATGTCGGCCTTGGCCGAAGCCACAACCTTGTCACCAATAGCCAGACGCTGCGGAGCCAGGATATATGCCTGCTCGCCGTCTTCGTATTTTACCAGTGCGATAAACGCGGTCCGGTTCGGGTCATATTCGATCCGCTCGACGGTTGCCGCGACATCAAATTTATTCCGTTTGAAGTCAACGATCCGGTAGAGACGCTTTGCGCCACCGCCGCGGCGGCGTGAAGTGATCCGTCCGGTATTGTTCCGGCCGCCCGATTTGGTCAAACCCTCAGTGAGAGACTTGACCGGACGTCCTTTCCAAAGCTCCGAACGGTCGATCAGCACCAGCCCGCGCTGGCCCGGCGTCGTCGGCTTGTACGACTTGAGTGCCATGCTTTCTGTCTTCCGTTTAGCAAGTGCAGGGATTTCCCCGCTATGTGATAGGCCCCCGTAGGTGCCAAGGGTATAGGGCCCCGAAGGTCCCCGGTTACAAATATCAGAAGCCCCGGAACGAATCCGAGGCCGCAAGATTGGGTGCATATAGCCGTGTTGGGGGTGGGTGTCTAGTGGGGGGCGCTGGATTTTCGCGTCCCACCAAGGTTCGCTTGTTGGGGTGTGCGAAGCATTAAAACACTCCACTACAAGTTTTGGGTGGGATACTTTCGGATAATGCCAAAATAACTGCTTTACCCAACTCCAACTCAATTCTCCTGGTGACCCTGCGCTTTCAACTCTCGCACAATGCGGAATCCGACCCACGGTCCCCAATAGTCTTCTGGTTGGCCTACACGCCGAGCTGGGCGAGCCAATTCTACAGATCCTCCGTACGAGCCCCCCTTACCAACGCGCTTACAGCCAAGCGGTCGAATCGAAGCAGCGAGGTATCGACCCGAAGTGGCAAAAACGAGATGCCCTTCGCTCCAACACGATCTTGTCGTTTCAGATACGTTTCCAGACATATGACGCAGCCCCCAAGAATTTGCAGCATCCAACTCATCCACTGCAACAGGCCGTTTTTCGTTCCCGGGGTCTCTTCTCCACACCTTCCTGCCATCTTCGATTTCTCGCCAATAGACAGAAAAGTTGGCTTGTTCCCGTGTCAGTGAATCACCTTGTGCAAAGATTGTTTTTGCTCCTGCCCGGGCAGCGTATTCCCATTCTACTTCGGTAGGGAGTCGGTAGACCTTGGCACCTACCTTGTCATTTAGCCATGCTAAGTAGTCTTGCATTTCGGTGTAGGTGACAGCGGTGATCGGGCTGCGTGGATGGTCTTGGTAGGGGCCGTTTCTAAGTCGAAAGCGTATACGTGCGTCGGCCTCATCTACGCACCTTCTCTCGGCGACGCAAGCGGACCACTCCTCTCGAGTAACTTCGGTAAGACCCATTGCAATCGGAACATCAATTGTAACGTCGTGTTTTGGGGTCTCGCTGACGAATGTGTCATAGGGGTCTGGGACTTCATCGGGATCAATGTTTAGACCAATCTTGAAACGACGATGCGCTTCCCTCGCCTCTTTTTCAGTTGATCCGAACGAAAAATACCCCTTAGGCAAAACAACCATTGATGGACATGCTTCGCACTCCTGAAACGCATCAAAATCTGAAACCACTTGGCTTTTGGAGATGAAATAGCTCTCATCCGCGAAAGTCGGCGAAACATGAAAGAGCGCGATGAAACCCACCTGCAAAAGGAAAAGTCTGAAGAGGCACATACTGCCCAACCCCTATCAATTCTTCTAAGGACGCTCAGCTCGAGAGTTTAAGCGGCCTTATGGTTTGATCGAATAGCCGTTGCACCCGAATAAGCCGAGATTGGACCGTATCCCCTCCCCAATAATCCGCTTTCACTGGAGCCTTTTTCTCTTTTCAATGACGGTTCGATACGAGACCACTGGACACGTCGATGGCGTTACCCTCTTCTAGGGTCACTTATGCTTTCTTAACGTCTTTCCGCCCACACAACCGGCCTCGCAAGATCACTTCTTGTCGCGCGCGGCCTTCTCTTCTTTGGTCAGCTTGGCGTTCCAGACATTCTTGCTCAAACCCAGCTCAGCGGGCGCGGGTTTGGTTTTGCCAATGCTGACTTTGCCTCCTTTATCCAGGAACTCCTGAATAAGGGCCTCATCTGTAGTTTCTTTGGGGACATGTTTCATAAGAGCGACCGTATCCGCATCACACGCCGGGGGCAACGACCGGATTTCCGGCTAACGTTCACACCCTCTGAACAAGCCCGTCACCCATACAGCGCGCGCGCTTCGGCAAAGGACAGCAGGCGACGGTTCTTCTCATCCCACAGGTGCAGCCGCGCGTTGGCGAGGCTCTCGCGGATGGTCATCCGGTTGCTGTTGGCCAATTCGTCATGATCCCGCAGCACTTCGGTCAGGCGATAGAACGGGATGCGACTGTACAGATGGTGTACGTGGTGGATGCCGATATTGGCCGTGAACCACTGCAATACGGATGGCAGGATGTAATGCGAACTTCCGTGCAGGGCGGCCTCGTGCAGTTGCCAGTCCTGATCAGGGTCCCATTGCGTCTCTTCGAATTGGTGTTGGACATAGAACAACCAGACGCCAGCCGTTGCAGCGATCAGGGTCGAAGGCAGGAAAATCAGCAGCACCGGCATCAGGCCACCAAAATAGTAGATGGCCCCCAGTGCGGCCAGAATGGCCAGGTTCGTCGCCATCGCGCTGACCCAGAATTTCGGAATACCGGTCAAGCCAAGCGGGAGGCGGTTTTGAAACAGGAACAGATAGCCGGGCCCAAAGCCAAACAGGGTGATCGGGTGGCGATAGAGCCGGTAAAATAACCGGTTCAAGGGCGTCAGCGCCCGGTATTCGGCCACCGTCAGCGTATGGATGTCTCCCATCCCGCGCTTATCCAGATTGCCAGATGAGTTGTGATGCGAGGAATGTGTGCGCCGCCAAACATCGTAAGGCGTCAACGTCAGCACCCCGAGCCCCCGACCGACCCAGTCACTGACCGTCCGGTTCGTAAAAAATGCCCCGTGACCGCAATCATGCTGAATGGCAAACAGGCGCAGCAGAAAGGCCGCGTTCAGAACCGAGATCGCAAGCGCTAGCCAATAGCTCACCGACAAAGACATCCAAGCCAAGGCCCAAAGCGCTATGAAGGGAACACAGGTAACCCCCAGCTCGAACCAGCTACGCGGTTGGCTTGGCTCCCGATATTTGGCCAGCGTCGACACCCAGTCCCGCGCGACAGTCACATCCGGGTTGTCCCGGGTCGAGAGAGTGGATTGGGTCATGCGCCTGCCATATCGTTTGTTTGTTCCATACCGGATAGACGACCCCACCGGCATAGCAATCATTTTCTGTTCGAGACGCTGGGAATGGCGCTCAACTTTTGGTGTCACTACCTAAAGAAAAACCCCCGCTTTCGCGGGGGTCTTAATGGTTTGTCCAAAGACAGGCCCGATCAAAGACCGGTGGAAATGTCGATGGTGTTACCCTCTTCAAGGGTCACATATGCTTTTTTGACGTCTTTCCGCTTGCCCAACTGGCCGCGGAACCGCTTGACCTTACCTTTGGTCACAGAGGTGTTCACCGCTTTGACCTTCACACCAAACAGTGCCTCAACGGCCTCTTTGATCTGTGGCTTGTTGCTGTCAATCGCAACCTCAAAGACAACCGCGCCATTTTCGGACGCCATGGTCGACTTTTCGGTGATGATCGGCTTGCGGATCACGTCGTAGTGTTCTGCCTTCGCGCTCATTTCAGTCGAGCCTCCAGTGCTTCGACAGCCGCTTTGGTGAGCACCAGAGTGTCACGCTTGAGGATGTCATAAACGTTTGCACCCATCGACGGCAGGATATCCAGACCTTCGATGTTGCGCGACGCCTTCAGGAACCCTTCGTTCACGGTCGCCCCGTCGATGACCAGAGCGCGTTTCCAACCCAGGTTTGCAACCTGCTTGGCCAGAGCGGCGGTCTTGCCTTCGGCTTCGGCGTTCTCGATCACGACCAGTTCACCAGCTGCCATTTTGGCAGACAGCGCGTGGCGCAGACCAAGTTTACGGAACTTTTTCGGCAGGTCATGACCATGCGAACGCACGACCGGACCTTTGTAAACGCCACCACCCCGGAAGATCGGTGCCGAACGGGCGCCGTGGCGTGCGCCACCGGTGCCTTTTTGGCGATAGATCTTCTTGGTCGAGTAGGACACTTCCGAGCGAGTCTTGACCTTGTGGGTGCCAGCCTGCGCGTTGTTACGCTGCCAACGGACCACACGGTGCAGGATGTCCGCGCGCGGCTCCAGGCCGAACAGGTCTGCATCCAGCTCGATGTTGCCGGCTTTGCCGCCGTCCAGTTTGATTACATCAAGTTTCATGCTTCACCACCTTCCGCGGGAACTTCTTCCGCAGGTGCTTCGGTTGCAGCCGATTTCACAGCAGCCGGGAAAGGCAGGCCTTCCGGTGCTTTCTTCTTGACGGCGTCCTTGACGGTAACCCAACCGGATTTCGGTCCGGGAACGGCGCCTTTGATGAAGACCAGACCACGGTCGGCGTCGGTTTTGACGACTTCCAGGTTCTGGGTGGTTACACGGGCAGCTCCCATGTGACCGGCCATCTTTTTGCCTTTGAAAACCTTGCCCGGATCCTGACACTGGCCAGTTGAACCGTGCGAACGGTGGCTGATAGAAACACCGTGCGAGGCGCGAAGACCACCGAAGTTCCAGCGCTTCATTGCACCGGCAAAGCCTTTACCAATCGAAGTACCCGAAACGTCAACTTTCTGACCTTCCAGGAAATGCTCTGCCGAAATCTCGGCACCTACTTCGATCAGGCCATCTTCGGAGACGCGGAACTCGACCAGCTTACGCTTGGGTTCAACCTTGGCAGCGGCATAGTGACCGCGCATGGCTTTCGAGGTGCGTTTTGCCTTGGCAGCACCGGCACCCAGCTGAACAGCAGTATAGCCGTCCTTCTCGTCCGTGCGCTGTGCAACAACCTGCAGGTTGTCCAGGTGAAGAACGGTCACAGGGATCTGCTTGCCGTCTTCCATGAACAGGCGGGTCATGCCGACTTTTTTTGCGATAATACCAGAGCGCATAATCTATACCCTCCGATCTTACGACTGCAGCTTGATCTCGACGTCCACACCAGCAGCGAGGTCGAGCTTCATCAGCGCGTCAACGGTCTGGGGGGTCGGATCAACGATGTCGAGCAGACGCTTGTGCGTACGGATCTCGAATTGGTCGCGGGATTTCTTGTCAACGTGAGGACCACGGAGAACCGTGAACTTCTCGATCTTGTTCGGCAGCGGGATCGGGCCGCGCACATTCGCGCCGGTCCGCTTGGCAGTGTTGACGATCTCTTGCGTGCTGGCATCCAGAACGCGATAGTCAAATGCCTTCAGCCGAATACGGATATTTTGGCTTTGCATAATAACAGCCTTTTATCAGGCGTTGAGGTTGAGAGGAGGACAAGCGCGCATCGCCAACCCTCATCGAACCCAAAAGGCGGGAATCACCCCGCCTTGATGTTCTTATAGAGAACTCGCGCGATCTACAGGGGTGTGAGGGGTTTGGCAAGGGGGGAAGTTCAAACAAGTCGAATGCGCTCACCTAGCTCATACCCTATGCGTAGATTTTCTGAATTTGGGTGTCGTGACAAGATCAACTCAATCTAAAATGGTCCACCAGATTCCTGTACTGAATGCTTAGGGATTTTCTTGGACAGACACAAAAAGCCAAAGCAAGATAATTGCCCCAAACGGGTTGATAAACAGTGCTGCCACTTGCCAAAGTAATCGATTTTGTCCGCGCCGCTCTGCCATATCCCCCACTAGCGCAAACAGTTGCCAGATCGCCCAGAGCAAAAAGGCCAAAAACAAGAGGATGAATATTGCTTCCATCGTGTGTCTTCACTCTGCCCTTGTTCGTAACGTTCGATATGTCATCAGTGCAACTGAGGCGATACATGTTTCTAACTTCAAATTGTTTGAGGCTTGCACGACCTCTTTCAGATTTGTGGGCGCAGAGTAACCTCATCTCGATCCGAACCTCTGGAAAGGCCGTCCTTTGAGGAGCGGCCACTTTCACGGATAGCGAAAAGCGGGGCGTCTCCCAGCGCGATAGACTCAACGCCTTCGCGGACAACACAACTCGCGTTGCATGCGGAAAGATGCCCTTAGACTATGTCTTGGCTACCCGTGCCGCCATACGAGACAGTCTGGTATCCTGATAGTCGAACACTGAGCTTTCGAATGGGGCAAAAATGGCATCGCAATCGGTCGCTTCTGCAGACGGTGGCCTGACGAATTCGTGTAGCTCAAACCCGTGATCTGCCATCGCGGCGACAAAATCGCTGAACCTATAACCGCCGTGATACCGGCGCCGTACAGAGACTTCAGCCAATACAAAGGTGCATTTTTTCAGCATCTCCGATGCACCTTTAATAACCTCGATTTCAAAACCTTCCGTGTCGATTTTCAATCCGAAAGGTTCCTTGTAGGAAGACGCAATCTCATCCAGTGTTTTTACCGGGACTTGTCGCTCTTCAACTTGCGAGGTGTGCTGGATTGCCGCTTCGTCAAACTCCTGCATCGTTGCCCGTGTGCCGAGCCAACGATCGCCAACTGTTGGAATTCGAAGAGTCGTCTGTCCGCTTTCGGCACCAACTCCGCAAGCATGGAAATCAAAATCGATCTTGTCGCCCCAGTTTTTCCGTACCTTGGTTTCGTAATCCGAAATGGGCTCAACCAACACAAACTTGGCTGCAGGGAAAGCTTCGTACAAATGCTCGGTTCCCGAGGCCACCCCGACATCGAATACTGTCTCGACCTCAAAACCCAGATTACCGATATAGGCACCCGTCTCCTTCATTGGCGAAACCTGATATCCTCGCCGCTTCAGGCGTTTGGACAGTCGTTCTACGGTTTCGTCCATGTCGAAGTATCCTTCTTGCGGTTTCGCCCGATGCAATCCACTGAAACCAACTAGAGAGCACTTCAACGGCAAAAGCGCAATCTGGTATACTGTGTCGCTGGCAAGCTAGCCTAGGCGCGGCGAAATGCTATCGACCCGGGCCGTCCCCGACCAGTTCAACTTTTCTGAAAGTTACTCAAGCGGTTTCCGTTTGCCATGCGGGGCATCTTATGACCATGAACGCGTGCATCAAACAGGAAACAGCGAGATCACTCCAATGATAGAACGCATCGAAACCGGCGAGAGATCGTCCAAAATCGTTAAACATAATGGTGTGGCCTATTTGACCGGGCAAGTCGCCGAAGGTGATACCATTCAGGAACAGGTGCGTATTTGCCTTGGGAAAATTGACGACCTTCTAGAGCGCGCAGGTTCATCACGGGAAAAGATGCTGCGTGTGACCATCTGGCTGGCCGATATGAAGGACTTTGCTGGTTTGAACGAGGTCTGGAATGCTTGGGTTCCTGCAGGATACGCACCTGCGAGGGCGTGTGGCGAAGCAAAACTGGCGCGGCCCGAACTGAAGGTGGAATTCATAGTGGACGCCGCATACGACTAAAGCATGCTGCTTCTTTAGGAATTCCCCGTCTTGAATTACCAAATTCAAACAGAAAAAGCCCGCCTCGGTTTGGGGCGGGCTTTTTTGTTTCGACGGTTAGGTCTGAGACTATTCGGCGAACGATCCCATCACCGCCTCCGATCACTCAACACTCTTTGGTGTACGACATGGGCGCGTCGCGGGCTTGTCGAGATCAAACGAGAAAGGGCGCCGGATGGGCGCCCTTTCCATTTGATCATTCGCTTGCGCGAATTACTCGACGATTTTCGACACAACGCCGGCGCCGACGGTGCGGCCGCCTTCGCGGATGGCGAAACGCAGGCCGTTTTCCATCGCGATCGGTGCGATCAGCTCAACCTCGAACGACACGTTGTCGCCGGGCATAACCATCTCGGTGCCAGCTGCCAGGGTCACGGTGCCGGTCACGTCAGTTGTACGGAAGTAGAACTGCGGACGGTAGTTCGCGAAGAACGGCGTGTGACGGCCACCCTCTTCCTTGGTCAGGATATAGGCTTCGGCTTCGAACTTGGTGTGCGGTGTAACCGAACCCGGCTTACACAGAACCTGGCCACGCTCAACGCCTTCACGGTCGATACCACGCAGCAGCGCGCCGATGTTGTCGCCCGCTTCTCCACGATCCAGCAGCTTGCGGAACATTTCAACACCAGTACAGGTGGTTTTCTTGGTGTCGCGGATGCCGACGATTTCGATCTCGTCGCCAACATTGATCACGCCACGCTCAACACGACCGGTCACAACTGTACCACGGCCCGAGATCGAGAACACGTCTTCGACCGGCATCAGGAACGGCTGGTCAACAGCGCGCTCAGGCGTCGGGATGTACTCGTCCACGGCAGCCATCAGCTTGCGGATCGATTCTTCGCCGATTTCCGGGTTGTTGCCTTCCATCGCGGCCAGTGCCGAACCGGCAATGATCGGAATGTCGTCGCCAGGGTAATCATACGAGCTCAGCAGCTCGCGGATTTCCATTTCAACCAGCTCCAGCAGCTCTTCGTCGTCAACCTGGTCAACTTTGTTCATGAACACGACCATGGTCGGGATGCCAACCTGGCGGCCCAGCAGAATGTGCTCGCGGGTCTGAGGCATCGGGCCGTCAGCCGCGTTCACAACCAGGATCGCGCCGTCCATTTGCGCCGCACCAGTGATCATGTTCTTGACGTAGTCGGCGTGGCCGGGGCAGTCAACGTGGGCGTAGTGACGCGCGTCGGTCTCGTATTCCACGTGGGCCGTCGAGATGGTGATGCCGCGGGCCTTCTCTTCCGGCGCGCCGTCAATCTGGTCATACGCTTTGAAGTCACCAAAATACTTGGTGATCGCTGCGGTCAGCGTCGTCTTGCCGTGGTCAACGTGCCCAATCGTGCCAATGTTGACGTGCGGCTTATTACGCTCAAACTTTTCCTTTGCCATGATGGCCTCCTTTATCGGTAATGAAGGGAGCCCGCTAATCGAGCTCCCTCAAATTTTCGCTTATGCGTATTTCGCCTGGATCTCGTCCGAGATGTTCTGCGGAACCGGATCGTAGTGGTCGAACTGCATGGTGAACTGGGCACGGCCAGACGACATCGAACGCAAGGTGTTGATGTAGCCGAACATGTTGGCCAGCGGCACAAACGCGTCAATCGCGATGGCGTTGCCACGGTTTTCCTGCCCGGAAACCTGTCCCCGACGCGATGTCAGGTCACCAATGATGCCACCGGTATATTCTTCCGGTGTGATCACTTCGACCTTCATGATCGGTTCAAGCAGTTTCGCACCCGCTTTGCGCATGCCTTCGCGCATACCCATACGAGCGGCGATTTCAAAGGCCAGAACCGAAGAGTCCACATCGTGGAATTTACCTTCGATCAGGGCAACCTTGAAGTCGATCACAGGGAAGCCAGCCAGCGGGCCGCTATCCATGACGGATCTGATGCCTTTTTCAACGCCCGGGATGTATTCCTTGGGCACCGAACCACCAACAACACGAGATTCGAACGAATAACCTTCGCCCGGCTCTGTTGGGGTGATGATCATCTTCACCTCGGCGAACTGACCCGAACCACCCGACTGTTTCTTGTGGGTGTAAACGATCTCGGCTTCGTGACCGATGGTTTCGCGATAGGCCACCTGCGGCGCACCAATATTCGCTTCAACCTTGAATTCACGCTTGAGACGGTCAATCAGGATGTCCAGGTGAAGTTCGCCCATGCCCTTCATGATGGTCTGACCCGATTCCAGATCAGTTTCCACACGGAAGGACGGGTCTTCGGCGGCCAAACGGCCCAGACCCTGGCTCATTTTTTCCTGGTCAGCCTTGGTTTTCGGCTCAACCGCGATCTCGATCACCGGATCGGGGAAGGTCATGGTTTCCAGAACCACCGGATCGCCGGTCGAACACAGAGTGTCGCCCGTGGTGGTGTCTTTCAGACCTGCCAGCGCAATGATGTCGCCCGCGAACGCTTCGGTGATTTCCTCACGTTCGTTCGAGTGCATCATCATCATCCGGCCGATACGCTCTTTCTTACCCTTGGTCGAGTTCAGAAGCGTGTCGCCCTTGGACAGAGTGCCCGAGTAGATGCGGGTAAAGGTCAGCGAGCCAACAAAGGGGTCGTTCATGATTTTGAACGCCAGACCCGAGAACGCCATATCATCATCCGCACGGCGGGCGATGTTACGGGTTTCTTCTTCGTCACCAGGTTTGAAGCCCATGTAATCGACAACGTCCAGCGGGCTGGGCAGATAGTCGATCACAGCGTTCAGCAGCGGCTGAACACCTTTGTTTTTGAACGCCGAACCACCCAGAACCGGAACAAACGCGATTTCCAGAGTACCTTTGCGCAGCAGGGCGCGCAGGGTTGGAACGTCGGGCTCATTGCCTTCCAGGTATTCCATCATCGCGTCGTCGTCCATTTCGACGGCCGCTTCGACCATTTTACCGCGCCATTCGTCAGCCATGTCCTTCAGGCTGTCGCGGATCGGTGCTTTGACCCAGCTTGCGCCCAGGTCTTCGCCCTGCCACAGCCATTCTTCCATGGTGACCAGGTCGATCAGGCCTTCCAACTCGGTCTCTGCGCCGATCGGAATACCAACCGGAACAGCGCGTGCGCCGGTACGGTCTTCGATCATTGCAACGCAGTTGAAGAAGTCCGCGCCGATCTTGTCCATCTTGTTGACGAACACCATCCGCGGAACCTTGTAGCGGTCAGCCTGACGCCACACGGTTTCGGTCTGAGGTTCAACACCGGCGTTTGCGTCAAGAACGCAGACGGCACCGTCGAGAACCGCCAGCGAGCGTTCAACTTCGATGGTGAAGTCAACGTGGCCGGGGGTGTCGATGATGTTCAGGCGGTGCTTGGGCGAGTCAGCAGTTACGCCGTCTTCGGTGCGTTCCCAGAAAGTGGTCGTCGCAGCCGAGGTGATGGTGATGCCACGTTCCTGCTCCTGCTCCATCCAGTCCATGGTGGCTGCACCGTCGTGCACCTCACCGATGTTGTGGGATTTGCCGGTGTAGTACAGGATGCGTTCCGAGCAGGTCGTTTTACCCGCATCAATATGCGCCATGATACCGAAGTTACGGTAATGGTTGAGTGTATATTCGCGTGCCATTTCAATAAGCCTCTGGAATTACCAACGGTAGTGGCTGAAGGCTTTGTTCGCCTCGGCCATCTTGTGGGTGTCTTCACGCTTCTTAACGGCGGTACCGCGGGACTGTACGGCGTCCAGCAGTTCGCCGGCGAGGCGTTCTTCCATGGTGTTTTCGTTACGGCCACGCGCAGCAGTGATCAGCCAGCGGATGGCCAGTGCTTCGCGGCGCTCAGGGCGCACTTCGACCGGAACCTGATAAGTTGCACCACCAACCCGGCGCGAGCGAACCTCGACCGACGGTTTGATGTTGTCGAGTGCTTCGTGGAACACTTCGACAGGCGCGCGCTTGATCTTGCCTTCAACGCGGTCAAATGCGTTGTAGACGATGCGCTCTGCAACCGACTTTTTACCGTCGATCATCAGGTTGTTCATGAATTTTGTCAGTACCTTGTCGCCAAATTTGGCGTCAGGCAGGACTTCGCGTTTTTCGGCGGCGTGACGACGTGACATATCAGCCTCTCCTTCTTATTTGGGACGCTTCGCGCCGTATTTCGAACGACGTTGCTTACGGTCTTTGACGCCTTGGGTATCCAAAACACCACGCAGAATGTGGTAACGGACACCGGGAAGGTCTTTTACACGGCCGCCACGGATCAGAACAACCGAGTGTTCCTGCAGGTTGTGGCTTTCACCGGGGATGTACGAGATGACCTCGAACCCGTTTGTCAGGCGCACTTTGGCAACCTTACGCATCGCCGAGTTCGGCTTTTTCGGTGTGGTTGTGTAAACACGTGTGCAGACGCCGCGTTTCTGCGGGCACTGCTCCAGGTGCATGGACTTCGAGCGTTTTACTTTCGGCTGCCGCGGCTTGCGGATCAGCTGTTGGATCGTTGGCATTCCGGTTATATCCCCGTTTTGCAACACACATGACATGCACGCGTGATGCGTGCGGTTAAATTCGCTGCACTCGTGCGTCCACAAGCGCAAAACCCGCGAGCGTTCCCATTCCGAGGTGAACGTCGCGGTTTGTTATCAGAGGGCGCGAACGATAAAAGAGTTCGGGCCTTGACCAGTTCATTACTGAAATCGGTTTTGGGGCGGCCCCCGGTACCGAGATGTGGCGCGTAATAGGGGGAGTCGGACCCAGTGTCAACAGTACAGCTGATCCGTTCCACATCAGGCCGTTTCGCGCTGGAACCAAAGCTCATCCAGTCTTACCGCCCGTTGCAGGAACAGGTCCGTGCAGGCATAGTCAGCCCATTGGTCTGGACCACGGATGAATCATGCAAATACTTGGCCTGTGTCGTTTTTCCTATCCCGCCCATGGCGGCTTTCAGATCGAACACGAAACGATCGAGGACCGGCGCTCCTATCTGTATCAACCTGACCGGCTGGAAGAGCGGTTTCGCCTGTTTGAAACTACTAGCCTGCCCTGCATAAAAGAGCAAACCGACGAGGATTTTCAGTTTCTCATCGTGATCGGTGAATGCCTGCCAAACCCGGCACGCGAACGTCTTTACGACTTAACAGCGGGCATGCCTCAGGTACAGATCATCGCGCGCGAACCAAAGCGTCATCGCAGGGTCATGAAAGAAATCCTGAATTCAGCACGCACCAAACCGGACGCCCCCTGCATCCAGTTCCGCCACGATGATGACGATGCGGTTTCGGTCGATTTCGTTGAGCGCTTGCGCATCGCCGCAGATGAGGGTCAGGGCTTAATGCGGAACCACAGAACCGTTGCGATTGACTACAATCACGGGTTCCTGGCCCGTTTCGGTGCAGATGGCATCAAGGCGGCACAGGTGTATCAACCTTTGCTGGGGGTGGGCTTTGCAATGTACTCCGCCGGGGGAAGTGACTTGACGATCATGAATTTCGCACATCACCGGATCGGAAATTTCATGCCCGTTATCAGCTATCCGGATGCACCTATGTGGGTCCGCACGCTTAACCAGTTCAACGATTCTCCGCATGCGCGAAACAGTAAGACCGAGCTGTCCCCCCTAACCTCTGAACAGGAAGGCGAATTCATCGCACGGTTCGCCATCGACCAAGACGCCGTTCGCCGCATTCATTCGGCAGATTGACGAGTCCTTTCACGGAACAGCATGAACATTCCTGCCCCAACCACTAAGGCCGCGCCCGCCATCGTAATCCTGTCGGGCCAGTCCCCAAATACGGCCCAGCCCAAACCCAACGCCCAGATCAGACTGGAATAACGAAACGGCGCGATAAAGCCGATCTCACCAGTGCGCATGACAATAACGCTGAACAAATATCCCGTCAGAACAAAGACTGCAGCACACGCTACCATCGAACCGGCGGCTGCCGGAACCGGAACCCAGCCCGAGACAGAGGTGACAAGAACCGCCGTCAATGTAATCGTCGCGGTTGTTGCCAGCGTTACTGCAAGTGATGGCACATGCACTGACATGCGTCGCGTAATCAAATCCCGGGCAGTTACCGAAGCAACTGCGATCAAAGCATATATCGCGTAGATGCTGAAACCGTCCGTGCCCGGGCGAACGATCAGCAACATACCGGCGAACCCGAAAACGATGGCAAGAATCCGACGCCAACCGATATGCTCTTGAAAAAACAACGCGGCTCCAAGTGTTACGGTTAATGGCAAGGCCAGCAGAATGGCAGTCACGTTTGCCAACGGCATATGAAGCAGCGCGACCAAAAAGAAAATTGTCGCCAACAATTCGGCGAGACAACGTGCCGCGACCAACCACTTGTCATGACGCGGAAAGTTCAGATGCAACGCCCCATAGTACCGTGCCAGAAGATACACCAGAATGGTCGCCAAAACCCCGCGGATGGCAACCATCTGAAACAGCGGTAACTGGGCTCCGGCGGCCTTGATCAAAGTGTCATTGATGGTGAAGGCAGCCATGCTGCCCATCATCAGCAAAGCACCCCTGAAATTCGGCGTCACTCTTTTTGAACTCCGCATTTGGCCACGAAGTGCATTTGGCGGCGTTCAAGAAGGAGATGTCAATATGGCTCCGCCCGCCAATGCTCTGCTAGCATGACATTTCCAATGGCGCTTCATGCAGAGCCACACCCGAGCCTGAAATGAAAAGGCCCCGCGAAATCGCGGGGCCTGATCTTTGGAATTTAGGATCGCTTATTCGCGACTTTCCGGTGTTTCCACCAGAACATCCAGCTCATCCCCGACCATATCGTCATCCATCATCGGCGCAGCCAGAGCAGCGGCGGCTTCGGCCTCTTCCCGGCGGGCTTCGATGACAACGTTGTCACGCGACTGCGCGACACGCTGTACGCTTTGCGTTGCGCCACCGGTACCGGCAGGGATTAGACGACCGACGATCACGTTCTCTTTCAGGCCAACCAGCTTGTCTTTCTTGCCCTGAACCGAAGCCTCGGTCAGAACCCGTGTGGTTTCCTGGAACGACGCCGCCGAGATGAACGAACGCGTCTGCAGCGAGGCTTTGGTGATCCCCAAGAGGATCGGCTCGCCCTGAGCCGGACGTCCACCGCGGGCGAGGGTCTTCTCGTTGGCCGCGTCAAACTCCTGCTTGTCGACATGCTCGCCTTTCAGCAGGGTGGTGTCACCTGAATCCAGGATCTCCCACTTCTGCAGCATCTGACGCACGATGACTTCGATGTGCTTGTCGTTGATCTTCACGCCTTGCAGACGGTAAACATCCTGCACCTCGTCGATCATGTAATCCGCCAGCGCTTCGACACCCATGATGGACAGGATGTCATGCGGAGCCGGGTTACCGTCCATCAGGTATTCACCCTTCTGGATGAAGTCGCCTTCCGCAACCGGGATATGCTTGCCCTTGGGCACCATATACTCGATCGTTTCCATCGACTCGTCCGCCGGCTCGATGCTGATACGGCGCTTGTTCTTGTAGTCGCGGCCAAAGCGCACGTAACCATCGGCTTCTGCGATGATCGCGTGATCTTTCGGGCGACGGGCTTCGAACAGTTCGGCGACACGCGGCAGACCACCGGTGATGTCCTTGGTCTTGGCACCTTCACGCGGGATACGCGCGACAACTTCACCAGCTTCGATCTGCTGACCGTCTTCGATCGACAGGATCGCATCCACCGACATCGGATAGTGAACCGGGTTGCCCGCATCGTTACGAACCGGTTCGCCATCTTCGCCAACCAGAATGATCTCAGGCTTGAGGTCGCTGCCTTTGGGGGCCGCGCGCCAGTCGATCACGATCTTCTGGGTCATACCGGTTGCATCGTCGGTCACGTCGCGGACAGCAATGCCCGAAACCAGATCAACATATTTCGCGGTACCGGACTTTTCGGCGATGATCGGCAGGGTGTAAGGATCCCATTCGAACAGCTTGTCGCCACGGTTCACCTTGGTGCCATCCTTGACGAACAGCTTCGAGCCATAACCCAACTTGTGGTTGGCACGCTCTTCGCCATGTTCGTCTTTGATCACCATCTTCATGTTCCGGCCCATGACCAGGCTTTCGCCCGCGGAATTGACCAGGATCTGCGGGTTCTCGAACGAAACGACACCGTCGTGGCTGGCTTCCTGGAACGACTGCTGACCACCTTGCGCAACACCACCGATGTGGAAGGTCCGCATTGTCAGCTGCGTACCGGGTTCACCGATGGACTGGGCGGCGATGATGCCGACAGCCTCACCCGTGTTGACCATAGTACCGCGTGCAAGGTCACGACCGTAGCAGGTTGCACAGACGCCTTCCTCGGACTCACAGGTCAGAGGCGAACGGATGCGCATCGACGCAACAGCGGCCTCATCAATGATATCAGCCATACGTTCGTCGATCAGCTGACCCGCAGCGACCAGAACCTCATCGGTACCGGGACGCAGAACGTCATCGGCAGAGACACGGCCCAGCACACGTTCGGCTAGCGAAGCAACAACTTCACCGTCGTTTACCGCGGCTTCCGCAGTGATCGCGCGCTCGGTTCCACAATCGAGCTCACGCACGATGCAGTCCTGTGCCACGTCCACCAGACGACGGGTCAGGTAACCCGAGTTCGCCGTTTTCAGAGCGGTATCCGACAGACCCTTACGGGCGCCGTGGGTCGAGTTGAAGTATTCAAGAACGGTCAGACCTTCCTTGAAGTTCGAGATGATCGGCGTCTCGATGATGTCACCGTTTGGTTTGGCCATCAGGCCGCGCATACCGCCCAGCTGTTTCATCTGAGTGACCGAACCACGCGCGCCCGAGTGGGCCATCATGTAGACCGAGTTCGGTTCCTTTTCAGACCCGTCCTCTGCCCGATCCGAAGATGAGATCGTGCTCATCATCGCTTCGGTTACACGATCGTTACACTTCGACCAGGCATCAACAACTTTGTTGTACTTTTCACCCTGAGTGATCAGGCCGTCCATGTACTGCTGTTCAAAATCCTTCACCTGACCACGGGTTTCATCGACGATGCCCCATTTGTCATCAGGGATCACCATGTCGTCCTTACCGAACGAGATACCGGCGCGGAACGCTTCCTTGAAGCCCATCGACATGATCTGGTCACAGAAGATGACCGACTCTTTCTGACCGCAGTAACGGTAGACGGTGTCGATCACTTGCTGCACTTCTTTCTTCCGCAGCAGGCGGTTGACCAGTTCGAACGGGGCCTTGTTGTTCATCGGCAGCAGGGCCCCCAGACGCACACGGCCCGGAGTGGTTTCAAACCGCTGTTGAACTTCGTTGCCTTCGCTGTCGATCTGAGTAATCCGCGCAGTGATCTTGGTGTGCAGATGCACTTCACCTGCGTCCAGCGCGTGCTGAACTTCGTCGATCGAGCCAAAGACCTTGCCTTCGCCTGGCATACCTTCGCGTTCCAGGGTCACATAGTACAGACCCAGGATCATATCCTGCGAGGGAACGATGATCGGCGCGCCGTTTGCTGGCGACAGAACGTTGTTTGTCGACATCATCAGAACGCGGGCTTCCAGCTGGGCCTCAAGGCTCAGCGGGACGTGAACGGCCATCTGGTCCCCGTCGAAGTCGGCGTTAAAGGCCGAACAGACCAACGGGTGCAGCTGGATGGCTTTACCTTCGATCAGAACCGGTTCAAACGCCTGAATGCCAAGACGGTGCAGTGTTGGCGCACGGTTCAGCATGACAGGGTGTTCGCGGATCACCTCGTCGAGGATATCCCACACTTCGGGACGCTCTTTCTCGACCAGTTTCTTCGCCTGTTTCACGGTCGAAGACAGACCCTTGGCTTCAAGGCGCGAGTAGATGAACGGCTTGAACAGTTCCAGCGCCATCTTTTTGGGCAGACCACACTGGTGCAGCTTGAGTTCCGGACCGGTCACGATGACCGAACGGCCCGAGAAGTCGACGCGCTTACCCAGAAGGTTTTGACGGAAGCGACCCTGCTTACCCTTCAGCATGTCCGAAAGCGATTTCAGCGGACGCTTATTGGCGCCGGTGATCACGCGGCCACGACGGCCATTGTCGAACAGAGCATCGACGGATTCCTGCAGCATCCGCTTTTCGTTGCGGACGATGATGTCAGGTGCGCGCAGTTCGATCAGACGCTTCAGGCGGTTGTTCCGGTTGATGACGCGGCGATACAGATCGTTCAGATCCGAAGTCGCAAAACGACCACCATCCAGTGGAACCAGCGGACGCAGTTCCGGCGGAATCACCGGGATCACGGTCATCACCATCCACTCAGGCCGGTTGCCCGACTCAAGGAAGGATTCAACAACCTTCAGACGCTTGATGATCTTCTTGGGCTTCAGTTCACCAGTTGCTTCGGCCAGATCAGCACGCAGCTGTTCGGCTTCGGCTTCCAGATCGATCTGGGCCAGCATCTCACGGATAGCTTCGGCACCGATGTTCGCGGTGAACGCGTCCATGCCATAGGCATCCTGCGCGTCCATGAACTCTTCTTCGGTCAGCATCTGACCATAGGAGAGGTCGGTCAGACCGGGCTCGATGACGACATAGTTTTCAAAGTACAGAACGCGTTCCAGATCGCGCAGCGTCATGTCCAGCATCAGACCGATGCGGGACGGCAGCGATTTCAGGAACCAAATGTGTGCGACGGGCGCGGCCAGCTCGATATGACCCATACGCTCGCGGCGGACTTTCTGCAGGGTGACTTCCACACCGCATTTCTCGCAGACAACGCCGCGATATTTCATCCGCTTATATTTACCGCACAGACATTCGTAATCTTTGATCGGGCCAAAGATACGCGCGCAGAACAGACCGTCACGTTCGGGTTTGAACGTCCGGTAGTTGATGGTTTCGGGTTTCTTGATCTCGCCATAAGACCAAGAGAGAATCCGTTCCGGGCTGGCCAATGAGACCTTGATCTCGTCAAAGACCTTAGGCGGCGTCAGCGGGTTGAACGGGTTATTGGTAATTTCCTGGTTCATTTTGCGTCCTTACAAATTGGGATGGGATGAGTTTGGGGCGTTGCCGCCCCTACTCTTCCTCCGCATCCAGGAGTTCCATATTCAGGCCGAGGCCACGGACTTCTTTCACCAGAACGTTAAACGATTCCGGTACGCCCGCTTCAAAGTTATCCTCGCCCTTGACGATCGACTCGTACACTTTGGTCCGGCCGGCGACGTCATCCGATTTCACGGTGAGCATTTCCTGCAGGGTGTAGGCGGCGCCGTAAGCTTCCAGAGCCCAGACTTCCATCTCACCAAAGCGCTGACCACCGAACTGCGCCTTACCACCCAGCGGCTGCTGGGTAACCAGGCTGTACGGCCCGGTCGAACGCGCGTGGATTTTGTCATCCACAAGGTGGTGCAGTTTCAGCAGGTACTTGATGCCCACGGTCACCGGACGTGCAAACTGCTCACCCGTACGACCGTCAAACAGAACCGACTGACCGCTTTGCGAGAAGCCAGCGCGCACCAGAGCGTCATTGACGTCTGCCTCTTTGGCGCCATCAAAGACCGGAGTCGCGATCGGAACACCACGGGTCACGTTGCCCGCAGCCTCGATCAGGTGACCCTCGTCCATGCCAGTGATGCCTTCTTCATAGACATCGTCGCCATAGGCCAGCTTCATTGCTTCGCGAACCGGGGTCAGGTCGCCAGAGCGGCGATATTCACCCAGCGCGTCGTCGATGTTCAGACCCAGACCGCGCGCCGCCCAACCCATGTGGGTTTCAAGGATCTGACCAACGTTCATACGCGAAGGAACACCCAGCGGGTTCAGACAGAAGTCAACCGGCGTACCATCGGCCAGGAACGGCATGTCTTCCATCGGAACAACCTTGGAGATCACACCTTTGTTCCCGTGACGACCGGCCATCTTATCGCCCGGCTGCAGCTTACGCTTCACGGCGATAAAGACTTTGACCATCTTCATCACACCCGGCGGCAGATCGTCGCCACGGCGGACTTTCTCGACCTTGTCCTCGAAACGGGCGTCCAGAGCACGCTTTTGCACTTCGTACTGCTCATTCAGAGCCTCAACGATCTGTGCGTCCTGCTCATCTTCCAGCGCCAGCTGCCACCACTGACCACGGGTCAGGGTTTCCAACAGGTCCTCGGTGATCACCGACCCTGGCTTGACGCCTTTCGGGCCTTTGACCGCGGTTTTACCCATGATCAGGCCTTGCAGGCGCGCATAGATGTTGCGGTCCAGGATCGCCAACTCGTCGTCCCGGTCACGGGCCAGACGTTCGACTTCTTCCCGCTCGATCTGCAGCGCACGCTCGTCTTTCTCGACGCCGTGACGGTTGAAGACGCGAACCTCAACGACCGTACCGTAATCGCCCGGCTTCACGCGCAGCGAAGTGTCGCGCACGTCAGATGCTTTTTCGCCAAAGATGGCGCGCAGCAGCTTTTCTTCCGGGGTCATCGGGCTTTCGCCCTTCGGAGTGATCTTGCCGACCAGGATATCGCCCGGTTCAACATCCGCGCCGATGTAAACGATGCCCGCCTCGTCGAGGTTACGCAGCGCTTCTTCACCGACATTCGGAATATCGCGGGTGATCTCTTCCGGACCCAGCTTGGTGTCACGGGCGGCGACTTCAAATTCCTCGATATGGACCGAGGTAAAGACGTCGTCACGCGCAATACGTTCCGAGATCAGGATTGAGTCTTCGTAGTTGTAACCGTTCCAGGGCATGAACGCGACGACCACGTTCTTACCCAAGGCCAGTTCACCCATATCGGTCGACGGACCATCAGCAATGACTTCGCCCTTCTGGACGGTGTCACCCACTTTGATCAGCGGACGCTGGTTGATGCAGGTGTTCTGGTTCGAACGCTGGAATTTGCGCAGACGATAGATGTCAACGCCAGCGTCGCCCAGTTCCAGATCCTCAGTCGCGCGGATAACGATACGCTGGGCATCGACCTGGTCGATGATACCGGCGCGTTTCGCCTGAATCGCAGCACCTGAGTCAATCGCAACCTTTTCCTCGATTCCGGTACCAATCAGCGGTGCCTCGGCCCGCAGCAGCGGAACCGCCTGACGTTGCATGTTCGAGCCCATTAGAGCGCGGTTAGCATCGTCATTTTCAAGGAACGGGATCAGCGATGCAGCAACCGATACCAGCTGTTTTGGGCTGACGTCGATCAGGTCCACATTCTCGCGCGGGGCCAGAGTGTAGTCACCTGACTGGCGGGTCGAAACCAGATCGTTGATGAACTTGCCATCCGTATCCAGTGTCGCGTTCGCCTGTGCCACTGTGTGACGCATTTCCTCGGTCGCGGACATGTAGTGAACCTCATCGGTCACTTCGGCGTCTTTGACGACACGGTACGGTGTTTCGATGAAGCCATACTTGTTCACACGGGCAAAGGTCGCCAGCGAGTTGATCAGACCGATGTTCGGGCCTTCCGGCGTTTCAATCGGGCACATCCGACCATAGTGTGTAGGATGAACGTCGCGCACCTCAAAGCCCGCACGCTCGCGTGTCAGACCACCGGGGCCAAGCGCCGAGAGACGGCGTTTGTGGGTGACTTCCGACAGCGGGTTGGTCTGGTCCATGAACTGCGACAGCTGCGACGAGCCGAAGAATTCGCGGACAGCAGCAGCAGCCGGTTTCGCATTGATCAGGTCCTGCGGCATGACGGTGTCGATCTCGACCGACGACATACGCTCTTTGATCGCGCGCTCCATGCGCAGCAGGCCAACGCGGTACTGGTTTTCCATCAGTTCGCCGACCGAACGCACACGACGGTTGCCGAGGTGGTCGATATCGTCGATGTCCCCTTTGCCGTCACGCAGTTCAACCAGAGCCTTGATGCAGGCCACGATGTCTTCGCGGCGCAGGGTGCGCAGCGTATCGGGCGCATCCAGAGCCAGACGCATGTTCATCTTTACACGGCCAACGGCGGACAGGTCATAGCGCTCGCTGTCAAAGAACAGCGTTTCGAACAGCGCCGAGGCCGCTTCGACGGTGGGCGGCTCACCCGGGCGCATGACGCGATAGATGTCCATCAGCGCTGTGTCGCGGCCCATGTTCTTGTCTGCCGCCATGGTGTTACGCATGTAGGGGCCGACATTGATGTTGTCGATATCCAGAACCGGAATATCGGTGACGCCCGCGTCGATCAGCTCTTTCGCGGTGCCTCCGATCAGCTCGCCGTCTTTGTCGTATTCCAGCGTCAGCTCATCACCAGCTTCGACATAGATCGCGCCGGTTTCTTCGTTGATGATGTCCTTGGCGACAAACTTCCCGACGATGTGATCGAACGGAACCAACAGCTCGGTGACGTTGCCTTCATCGATCAGCTTCTTGACCGCGCGCGGGGTGACTTTCTTGCCCGCTTCGGCAATCACTTCACCGGATTTGGCGTCGATCAGGTCATAGGTCGGACGCGTACCGCGTGCACGCTCGGGGAAGAACGGTGCAATCCAGCCCTTCTTCTTGTCCAGCTTGTACGACACCGTGTTGTAATAGGCGTCCATGATCGCTTCTTGATCCAGACCCAGCGCATACAGCAGGGTTGTCACAGGCAGTTTGCGGCGACGGTCGATACGGGCGAACACGATGTCCTTGGCGTCGAACTCAAAGTCCAGCCAGCTGCCGCGATACGGGATGATGCGGCAGGCAAACAACAGCTTGCCCGAGGAATGGGTCTTGCCCTTGTCGTGGTCAAAGAACACACCGGGCGAACGGTGCATCTGGGACACGATCACACGCTCGGTACCGTTCACAATGAACGTCCCGTTTGGTGTCATCAGGGGCATATCCCCCATGAACACGTCCTGTTCCTTGATGTCTTTGACCGACTTGGCGCCAGTGTCCTCGTCGACATCAAACACGATCAGACGCAGAGTGACTTTCAGCGGCGCGCTGTAGGTCATGTCGCGCTGCATGCACTCTTCGACGTCGTATTTGGGTTTTTCCAAATCGTATTTCACGAACTCCAGAACGGAGGTTTCGTTGAAATCCTTGATCGGGAAAACCGACTGGAACACGCCTTTGATGCCTTCGCCGTCTGTCGGCACATCTGCATCGCCGGAGCGCAGGAATAGATCATAAGAAGATTTTTGCACCTCAATGAGGTTCGGCATCTCCAGCACTTCGCGGATTTTGCCGTAATATTTCCGAAGACGTTTCTGGCCAAGGAACGATTGAGCCATGTCAGATGTCACCTTTCGATGTTCTCAGCGGACAAAGACACCGTCGGGCCCCGGTGCCTTGCACATTAGAGACAACACGTCCGGATCAATTCGTGGCCACCGTCCCGAATGGCAGCCTCCCGATCCATGAACCGCGTCTTAGAAAACACCCCAATCCATGAGGTCCTTTCTAAGACAGGTTCGGCTGGACCCGGATTTCTCCGGGACCAGCCAAATTTCCGGTGCATCTGCGATGCACCAAAAGACTGACTTAGGCCAGTTCGACCTCGGCGCCAGCTGCTTCCAGCTTGCCTTTGATGTCTTCGGCTTCGTCTTTCGACACAGCTTCTTTGATCTTGCCGCCAGCTTCGACCAGCTCTTTGGCTTCTTTCAGGCCCAGACCGGTGATGCCGCGAACTTCTTTGATCACGTTGATTTTCGAAGCGCCGGCGTTCTTCAGAACGACGTCGAATTCGGTTTTTTCTTCCTCAGCTGCGCCACCGGCGTCGCCACCGGCTGCCATGACAACTGCGCCGCCTGCTGCGGGCTCGATGCCATATTCGTCTTTGAGGATGGTTTTCAGTTCTTGTGCTTCCAGCAGGGTCAGACCCACGATGCTTTCTGCGAGTGCTTTCAGATCAGCCATTTTATCAGCTCTTTCCGTTTACAGTGTGTGTTCCAACGTCAGGGTGACTACCCTACGCAGATCATTCAGTGCCAACCGCTTACGCAGCTTCCGCCTTCTCTTCGATGGTGGAAAGGATGCTTGCGATGTTGCTTGCAGGTGCGCCAATTGCGCCAGCGATGTTCGAAGCAGGTGCGCCCAGCATGCCCGCGATAGTAGCAATAAGCTCCTCGCGCGAAGGCATTTTGGACACGGCTTCAACGCCGGCACGATCCAGAGCGTTCTCACCCATTGCACCGCCAAGAATTTCGAACTTTTGGTTCTCTTTGGCGTAGTCCTGGGCCACTTTGGCTGCTGCCACAGGGTCCTCAGAATAGGTCAGAACGGTCATCCCCGTCAGCAGGTCGGCAATGCTTTCACATGGCTTTCCGTCGAGGGCGATTTTGGCGAGCCTGTTCTTGGCAACACGCACGGCACCACCCGCGTCACGAGCACGTGCGCGAAGGTCCTGCATCTCGGCAACTGTCAGACCGGCGTAGTGTGCAACCACTACGACGCCAGAGCTTTCGAAGATTTGGCCGAGCTCGTCGACCACTTTCTCTTTCTGGGCTCTATCCACAGTTTTCTCCAAGTTAGGGGTGATATCTCACCCCGGCTCATATTTGCCGCAGCTTACGCTCCGGCGTTCAGGTCCGTTGTTACGGGATTAGCCAAAATTCGCCCGAGGATCGAAGCCCTCAGAATTCTTTGGTCTTACCCGTCTCAGGCAGGGAATTAAGGGGCCAGATGACACCACCCACCGTCTTGGACGAAACAAAATAAAGCGCACGACGAATCGCACGCTTTACTTCGCAGCTCTCTTTATGGCAGTTACGCCGGGTTTCCAAGGGGTAAATTGGGCCGAAACCGGAAATGATCGAGCAGCGCAGCCAACATCGGAACAGTGTCCTAGATTGACATGTTCCATGCGCTGAGGTCCAGTCTGGCTAAGCCCCTTTCTTCTTAGGTATCCATCCCTGAATGCTGACCCTCACCTCAGACGAATACGAATGCGCGCGCGGCTTTGTTCAGGAGTTCCTGGATCAATCGCCCGAGGATGGCCCGGCGGGTTTCGAATGCGTCTATCGTTCTCATGATTTTGCTGGCTCGCGTATAGTGCTCAGGGTCCGGGGTGCGCGCCGGGACTATGCCCTAAAGGTCGATACGGAATCGCCCGGAACGGGACGTTTGCGCGATGAGTTTGATATGCTCGGAAAGCTGACCACCCACTTTGTGCAGCACGAAACCGCGGGGGTTGTCGATCCGGTCTATATGTCACCGGGTGAGGCGTTTTTTGTGACGCAGTTTATTGACCGCCCCACCGCTGCGGATCTGATCCACAACAGCCCGGATGACGACCAGATCGGCCGCATCTATCGCCGGGCCGGATCGTGGCTGAACGATCTGCACAGTTTTCAGCCCGGCAAACCCTATAACTTCCGGCCCAGTTGGATGGTCGACAGGCTTCAGGCTTTGCTAGGCCTTGTCCCGGATACAGTGCATCCTTGGGGGAAGAAGATGGTTCAGCACCTGACCCTTGAGGCCGCACAGCTAAAGGGCATACCTGACTTGCTGATCCATGCGCACGGAGATTTTCACAGTCAAAATCTGATCGTCGGGCAAGGCGAAATGATCGGCCTGGATTTTACCGAAACGCGGGAAAAGCTGGCTGTATATGATATTGTCGACTTTCTAAAGTCCGATATCTTTCGCGATGGCACTGATGATCAGGTTGATCAAAGCGGCATCCTGAAAACGAACAAAGACATGTTCTTTCGCAAATATCGCCATCCAATTCAGATGGACGTTCTGGATATGTGCATGCGCGCACGTCTGGTGATGGATTGGCTGGACTTATGGCGATTGGACAGATCCTGCAGCGAATACGAGAGCTTTCGCAGAGACCGCCTGAACCTGCGCCTGCAAGCCGTGTATGAGTGAGGGCTGAAAAAGAAAGACCCGAACAGCCTTCACCGTTCGGGTCTAGTCATTTTAGCTATAGGCTAGGGGCTTATTCGCCCGCAGCAGCAGCCACATCCAGAGTCACGCCTGGGCCCATGGTCGAGCTCAGCGCGATTTTCTTCATGTAGGTGCCTTTGGCGCCTGTTGGCTTGGCTTTGGCAACAGCGGTCACAAATGCACGAACGTTTTCTGCCAGCTTGGCTTCGTCGAAGGACGCTTTGCCAACGCCAGCGTGCACAACGCCGCCTTTTTCAGCTTTGAACTGAACTTCGCCGCCTTTAGCTGCTTCTACGGCCGCTTTCACGTCCATGGTCACAGTGCCAACCTTGGGGTTCGGCATCAGGTTGCGGGGGCCCAGAACTTTACCAAGACGACCAACGATGGGCATCATGTCCGGGGTTGCTATGCAACGATCGAATTCAATGGTGCCGCCCTGAATGGTTTCCATCAGGTCTTCTGCGCCGATGATGTCCGCGCCTGCTTCTTTCGCTTCGTCAGCCTTGGGGCCACGAGCGAATACAGCAACGCGCATTGTTTTACCGGTGCCATTCGGCAGGCCAACAACGCCACGAACCATCTGGTCCGCGTGACGGGTGTCAACGCCCAGGTTCAGAGCGATTTCGATGGTCTCATCGAATTTCGAAGTTGCGTTGGCTTTGACCAGGGCAACTGCTTCTTCGACCGACAGGTTTTCCTTGCCAGCGACAGCTTCGCGCGCAGCGCGGGTACGTTTACCGAGTTTTGCCATCTTACTTCACCTCGATGCCCATAGAGCGGGCCGAGCCCAGGATGATCTGCATTGCGCCTTCGACGTCGTTGGCGTTCAGATCTTTCATTTTGGCTTCGGCGATTTCGCGAACCTGCTTCGAGGTCACGGATGCCACGGTCTCACGACCTGGGTTTTCCGCACCACGGGGGCGATTACGCTTGCCAACCGGCTTCAGGCCAGCTGCTTTCTTCAGGTAATAAGACGCTGGTGGCGTCTTGATGTCCATGGTGAAGGACTTGTCCTGATAATAGGTGATCACGGTCGGGCAAGGCGCGCCTTGCTCCATGTCTGCGGTCTTGGCGTTGAACGCCTTGCAGAATTCCATGATGTTGATGCCGCGCTGACCCAGCGCCGGACCAACTGGCGGCGACGGGTTCGCCTGACCTGCAGGAACCTGCAGTTTCATTGTACCAGCAAGCTTCTTGGCCATTTGGTTTTCCTTTCAACTAAAGTGAAACGCGTTTCACCCAGATTATGTTGCGTGGTCCGATCCGGGATCGCGATCCCGGTAATCTCCCACGAGAGAATCTCGCCCAAAGACGATAGAGGCGGCATTTACAGGGGAACGGAAGTGTTGGCAAGGGTTTGAATCACGGCCTGAAGCAGCCACATCGAACCCAAACCGACCCTCGCACAAAAGCTAAGCAACAGCAAACCAGCATCTGTCATCGCCCAATGAGATTGCACCCGCTACATGCACAACCTTGCGCGCTATCAGAGCAACTTAGCAGCCGCCATAGTTCTTGTTTCCACTCGCCGTGATTGTGTAGGTTCCGCCTCTTGGACCCGTGTAGCATCGTGAGGTCACGCGCCTAACGCTGGCAACCGGTCGGCGGTACGAAGATACTCTCCTGATCTGAGCACCCCACTCACACGCGAGACCATCGCCATCAAGATCCATATTATGTGGATCAGATACAGGTCCACCAGAGGCTAAGAAGAACCTTTGCGCTGCTGCGCCATTCGGAAAGTCATCACAATCATAGTCACCCCCTGCTGCCTCGGATGAAAACGGTCGCTCGTAGGATTTGGTCCCAGCTGTAGACAGGCTGTACTGACCATAATTGCTATAACCACATTGGTTCACTTTTCGAGCAGCCAGCTCTGCTTCGATCATCAGTTTCCCCCGCAATGTCGTACTTGGGAGCCGGTATGCGGAACACAGCTCTGCGGACGATGCGCGCGCTACTTTCGAGGACAACACTTCGGGTGACAAAACATCAGCGGTACACGCAGCCAAAATCAAGAAAACAAAATAGATGAACGCACGCATGAAAAACGCCTTGTGGTCACTTTTCGAAAAAAACATTCGGTCAAATCAATAGGGCAGTTTTGTACCAACCCAGATCATCAATGTAAACGTTCAGCCAGCCAAGATGCTGCACTGGCTAGGGCAATGCGACGCCTCAAAATCCACCGAATAAATTTTGCCTCCTGCCTCTGGTCATCCACGCCCTCGACCATCCCGTCGAAATCCACGAATGGACCAGAGTAGGCCGTGATCTACTCGCCGATTTCAAACGAGATCATCAGCTTGGGCGCTTCGCCACCTCGCCGAGTGATGTAGAAAACCTGGTGCACCTCTGCCTTGCTTGCCAGTTGTCGCGCAAAGGCTAATCAGGACTGTGTGATTGCCAATATCCCAAGCGCGATCAGGCAGGCCCAGCCGATGCGGTGAAGAAAGCGCGGCTCTTTCAGGACGAGCGCGGCAAGGACTACGGATACCGGAATCGAGGCCTGCCGGACCGCGCTGACAGGTGCGGCCTCGGCGCCTAACTGGAAAGCTTTCAGGATAAAAAGGTAGGATAGATAGGACGCAATCCCTGCGAATACGATCCGCCACGGGGCGAGTGTCCAGCCTCGTACCACGCCTAGAAATGGGGTCGACATATGGCGATCTTCCCAGGCCCGGATGCCGGCAAGGGTCAATGTCACCAGGATATAACAGTAGAACAGGAAAGGCGCGGGGGTTGTTTTTTGCATAGCGCCTGCATCGCTCAGCGAATAAGCGGCCGAGCCAAGCATCGCCATGACAGCCAGCGCAAAAGCCTTGTGATCATGCAGCAATCCGCCCGGAGATTTCTGGATCATCAGGCTGCCCATCAGGACCAGCGAAATCCCTACAAGGATGAGCCACGAATACTGCTGATCCAGCGCAAGCCAGCTAAAGGCAACGATGGCAATCGGCGAGGAACGGATGATCGGATAATACACCGAAAGGTTGCCCCGGCGCAGGGCTGAAAGCGTGCCATAGTAATAAAAGCTCAACCCCAGGGAAGAAACCAGCACCAGAGGCCAGACCTCGCGGCTGAGGGTCAGGGGCTGGCCAACCAGTCGGGCGTGAAGTGCCGCAAGAATGACCCAGGTCAGCGCCACACCGACATAACAGGACACCGGATGCGCCGTGTCTTTCAACAACAGATCCCGCAGCGGATGTGTCGCCGCCGAAATCAGAACCAGAACAATCAGGCCAAGTTCCATATCTCAGGTCTGATGAAGCGGATTGCGCTGCAGAAAGGTGTTATAGTGCACAGTCATCTGGTCGTCCGCAATCTGCACAACTCCATAGGCTGGCGGTTCATCACAGAATTCCCCGTCAACACTGTCGGCAGTCAGAGGGATTTGGTGATTGAGGCTGGGCAGGCTGGTGAACGGGATGCCACGCCAGTTCACATAGGTCATGCGATGGACATGCCCATAGAAGACGTGGCGAATGTTACGCCCGTGACCGAGTGTTTCAAAAAACACTTCGGCTTCGACCAGGCGGATGTCGTCCACATAGGGAATGCCGATGTCAAAAGGCGGGTGGTGCATGAACAAATAGCAGGGCTTATCCCCCGCCGAGATCAGCTGTTCTTTCAGCCAATTCAAGCGCAAGGTGCACAGCTGGCCTTCATGCATATCCGCACCGTCTTTTGTCGTATCCAGAAAGATAAACTTTCCCGCGTCGATCTCGATGCTGTGCTGAACAAAGCCATTTGAATCCACAGGGTCATCCGTAAAGACCGTTCTGAAAACCTTACGATCATCATGGTTGCCGATCATCAGGTGGCAAGGAAGCTGGAAACCGTCCAGATGTGACTTGAGCACCTGATAGGCTTCAGCCCTTCCAAACTCGGCCAGGTCGCCGGATATCACGCAAAACGCTGCATCCGAATGCCATTTGGCGATATCCCCAAGGCAACGGGCAAATTGGGTCGAAGGAACGCCACCATTCAGGTGCCCGTCTTGGTCAACAAGGTGGATATCTGTGATATGTATGAATTTCATCTACCTGCCCACTTGCCTTGCATGGTTGTCCAAATATGCCAGGCGGCCGGGTTCCATCCCGATTGGTTACGACAAAGATTATCCCGATTTCGACAGATCAGTTCCGCCCTGATTTGCCCAGGTCTGATAACGGGCTGAAGGCTCCAAAACAAGAAACGCCGCAGTGCCCAGGGCAACGCGGCGTTGTCAAATTTCGCTAATTGGAAATTAGCTTTGCTTGGTGACCTGAGTGAAGTCCAGCTCGACCGGGGTTTCCCGGCCAAAGATCGAGACCGAGACCTTCAGCTTCTGGTTATCGTCATCCACACCTTCGACCATGCCGTCGAAATCTTCGAACGGACCGTCATTCACCTTGACCTTCTCGCCAATTTCGAACGAGATCATCAGCTTGGGCGCTTCTTCACCCTCCTGGACACGGTTGAGGATCTGGTTCACCTCGGCATCGCGCATCGGCATCGGGCGGCCTTGCGGACCCAGAAAACCAGTGACCCGGTTGATCGAGTTGACCAGGTGATACCCTTGATCCGACATTTCCATATGCACCAGCACGTAACCCGGCATAAAGCGACGTTCGGTTGTGACTTTCTTGCCCCGGCGCACTTCGATCACCTCTTCGGTGGGCACCAGAACTTCGTCAATGTCATCCTCAAGGCCCTGCTCGGCCACCGACGTGCGGATCTGCTCTGCGATCTTCTTTTCGAAATTCGAAAGAACGCTGACCGAGTACCACCGTTTCGCCATGAACCTGTCGTCCTTGTTTGCCTTCGGCTGTATTCCATCTACCGGAAAAGCCGTTATTGAAAATCTGTCGCGTCACCCGGAATAAAAAGCGGCGCACAGCCCGAATCGCCGCACGCCCATTCCGAATAGTACCGCGTCACCTACTCTGACATCGCAAGCTGTGCAAGGGGGCAGCGACGTTTCCGACCTGCCCGGCCCGGTTTAACCGAACATGCCCAGAATCAGCTGCAGGCCACCACGAATACCAAGATCGACCAGCGCAAAGAACACAGCCGTCAGTGCTGCCATGATGAACACCATGACCGTGGTCAGCAACACCTCGCGGCGGGTTGGCCAGACGACCTTTGAAACCTCGGCACGGACCTGCTGAATAAACTGGATCGGATTCATAGTTGCCATTTGGCTTTGTTCTCTCTGCTAGCGGATGGGCCGGACATAACCGGGCATTGAGGCAATTTCAAGGGGGCCGTCAGGGCTTGGGCTTATCGTCCCATTCGTCGCTTAGAATGCGGCGCGCATCGCCTTCAGGGTCGTCATACTGGTTCGACCGAACGGTATAGATGAACGCAAACAGGCCAACCCCTCCCAAAAGCAGGGAAATCGGTATGAGATAGGCCAGAACTTCCATTCAGATCACCTTAGCCGCAGCGCGTTCAGAGAAACGGTAATGGACGAGGTCGACATTGCCAATGCCGCGATCAGCGGCGTGGCTAGGCCCGCAACCGCCAGTGGCACTGCAATGATATTATAGATGGTTGCAATACGGAAGTTCTCGCGAATCCGTTTCGTTGCCTTAACCGCGGTATCGCAGGCACCCGCAATCGGCGACAGGTCGTTACCCAACAGCACGATATCGGATGCCACGCGCGCAGCATCTAGCGCCGAGGCCGGTGAAATCGACACATGCGCCGCGGCCAGCGCCGCCGTGTCGTTCAGCCCGTCACCAACCATCAGGACGTGGCAGCCTTGATCCCGCAGGCTTTGCACATGGGTTGCCTTGTCCTGCGGCAGGGCCTGCGCAATCCATGTCTCAATCCCCAGCTTACCGGCCAGCATCTCAACCGCGCCTTGCGTATCGCCCGAGATCAAAATGACCTTTTTCCCCTCATCGCGAAACGCCTGAACCGCCTCAGCCGCACCGGCGCGCAATGTGTCCGAGAACAAGAACACTGAAGGCGCCCGCCCTGCTAACGACAGCCAGGCCGCAGTTTGTTCAGCCTCTTGCCCACCGGTCCATTCGGCGCGTCCCAGACGCACGGGATGGTCCTGAAAGATGCCTTCGGTGCCGTACCCCGGAACTTCAGAGATCCCCTCTACATTTGCAGGCGTGACCCCCGCTTGACGGGCAGCCTGCGCCAGCGCAACAGAGAGCGGGTGCGACGAGGCCTCGGCCAGTGCCAGTGCAATTTCCAGATCGCCGGGCGCATGATCCGCAAGATTGGTCAGCTCCGGCGTTCCCGAGGTCAGTGTTCCCGTCTTGTCGAACACAACCGTATCCACCTCGGCCAGGCGTTCCAGCGCTGTGGCGTGTTTGATCAGCATCCCCTTGCGGAACAACCGGCCCGAGGCCGCCGTCGTCACCGCCGGTACGGCCAGACCCAGCGCACAGGGGCAGGTGATGATCAGCACCGCTGCTGCGATATTCAGCGCGGTGCGGATATCGCCGGAATAGATATACCAGCCCAGAAAGCTCAGCGCCGACAGGATATGCACGCCCGGTGCATAAAGCTTGGCTGCCTTATCCGCCAGCGAAGTATAACGCGACCGCCCAGATTCCGCGATGGCCACAAGATCGGCCATGCGGTGCAGCGAGGTATCCTCACCCACGGCTGTCGCCCGTACGGTCAATGGACCCGTTAAATTTACCTCGCCAGCACTGACCGTCAGACCGGTTTCCGCAAATACCGGCAAGGTTTCACCCGTCAGCAGCGATCGGTCGAGCTCGGATTGCCCGGAAACGATTTCGCCATCCACCGGCATTCGGCCTCCGGGACGTACCAGGATCAGATCACCCACGCTCAGCGTTGCGACGGGCACCTCAACTTCTTGACCATCGGCCAGCCTGATCGCGCGCGGAACTTCCAACGCGGTCAACTCCTCGGCTGCGGATCGGGCGGCGGCGCGGGTACGGTAGTCCAGATAGCGTCCGGCCAGCAGAAAGAACGTCAGGGTCAGGGCGGCGTCAAAATAGGCGTGCTCACCACTCAGCGCGGTTTCCCACAGCGATGTGGCCAATGCCAACAGGATTGCCAACACGATCGGCACATCCATATTCAGGCGACCGACGCGCAAGGCGCTCCAGGCATTGGCAAAGAAGGGCTGCGCCGAAAACGCGATCGCAGGCAAAGCAATCGCTGCCGAAATCCAGTGGAACATGTCGCGCGTTGCATCGGTTGCCCCTGACCAGACAGAGACAGACAGCAACATTACATTCATCGAGGCAAAACCAGCCACCGCCAACCGCATCAACAGGTCGCGACCAGCTTTGTCGGACTGCGTGGCAGACAGGGATCCAGGGTCCAGCTCGTGCGCCTCAAAGCCTACGCGTTCAAGCACCGGGATCAGATCGGCGGCGCGCAGATCGGGCGCGGCTTTGACCATCGCACGTTTCAAGGTCAGGTTCACGCGCGCGTCCTCGACCCCGGGCTGGGCATTCAATTCACGCTCGACCGTGGCAATACAGGCCGAGCAGTGAATTCCCGGCAATGACAGCGCGATCTGCACATCCTGCGGGATCGGCCTTGCGGGCTCTGCCGGGGCGGCGATACAGCCGGGGCAAGCTGCGGTGCCAGAGGACATCTGCGCAGACATCCCCTAGCCTTTCACATAAAGCGGCACGCGCTGTGCAAACTCGGCCCCGCTGTGATCTTTGGCAACCAGCCGAATGTTCCAGTTGCCCGGACCCAGCGATGCCGGAGTCGCATATGCAGTCCCGTCGAATATGAAATCAGGAGCAAAATCATCTTTGACATGGGTCGCGCGGCCCACAACGGCCTGCAGGTCAGCCACCTTGACCGGTGCGCCCGTCTGATCGGTTATATGCAGGATCAGCAATCCGCCCGAAATCTCGGCGCGGATAAACCAGCCCAGCGCCTGATGTTCCTTCAGGCGTTCGTTGAATTCCTGGCTGGCGACATAGGAATTCTTGACCTCGAGCCCCGGAAAGGTCTTCACCGCGCTATAGGCCAGAACCAGGTTCACCGTGATGATCACGCCAAAGGATGCAACGAACACAGCAAGCGCATGTTTGCCGGTGAATTTACGTTCAGCCATGTTCAGTTCCCTCGTCCGTTAAACGTGGTGTCCTTATAGGCGCGCTCACCGCTCTGCAGGTCTTCGACCCAGATGCGGACCGGCGTCGTATCCAAAGTTGCTGGCCCGGTGTCGCCCGATGCGACGATGTAAACACGGGTCAACTGTGCCGTATCCGCCGTCACATTGACAGTCTCACCTTCAACCCCCTCGATCTGTATCTTCAGGGCCGGATCACCGGACAGGGTCAGTTGGAATGGGCGGTCCTCGCCATGTTTGTTCCGCAGTCGTACATCATAAGTGTTACGAATAGTGCCGTCAGAAAGGGTTACAAATGTCGGGTTTCGCACCGGCGCTACGGTCAGATCAATGTCAGACCGGATGAACAGGGCGAACAAAAGCGCGAAGCCAACCGCAGACCACATACCCGTATACATGATGGTCCGAGGCCGCAGGATGTGTTTCCAGACATTCTTGGGCGGATGACCGGCGCGTTCACTCGATTCGTCGCTCAACGCCATGTAGTCGATCAAGCCACGCGGCTTGCCAATTTTGGCCATCATGTCATCGCAGGCGTCGATGCACAGCGCACAGGTGATACATTCAAGCTGCTGACCGTCGCGGATGTCGATACCGACAGGGCAGACATTCACACAGGCCATGCAATCAATGCAGTCCCCAAGATCGGAATCCGCGGTCCGCTTGCCTTTGCCGCGCGGTTCACCGCGCCATTCGCGATACCCAACCACCAGAGTATCCTCGTCCATCATCGCGGCCTGAATGCGCGGCCAGGGACAGGCGTAAATACAGATCTGCTCGCGTGCGAACCCACCAAACAAAAAGGTCGTCCCCGTCAGGATCAATATGGTTGTATAGGCGACCGGATGTGCATCTCCGGTCACTAGGTCACGGACCAGCGTTGGCGCATCCGCGAAATAGAACACCCAGGCACCACCCGTTGCCAGACCAATAAACAGCCAAGCGACCCATTTGGTGACACGCAGCCTTGCTTTGTGGAAATCCATCTTTTTCTGACGATGCAGGCGCAGACGGGCGTTTCGATCACCTTCGATCCAGCGCTCGACCAAGATATACAAATCAGTCCAGACGGTCTGCGGGCAGGCATAGCCGCACCACACGCGCCCCAGCGCCGATGTGAACAGAAACAGGCCCAGACCGGCCATGATCAGCAACCCGGCCACGAAATAGAACTCGTGCGGCCATATCTCGATCCAGAAAAAGTAAAAGCGCCGGTTGGCCAGATCCAGCAGCACCGCCTGGTCCGGGAGGCTGGGACCGCGATCCCATCTGATCCAGGGTGTGACGTAATAGATCCCCAGCGTGACCGCCATGATGAACCATTTCAGGTTGCGAAACGGGCCGGACACGCGGCGGGGAAAGATCGGTTCGCGCGCTGCGTATAGGCTGGGGGCGGGGTCGGAATCGCTCACGGGCTGGCTCCAGATGTAGCTGTTCTACGGCGTCTTCTTCCAGATCATACGGGCAGCCACTTTGACATGGGTCAAAAGCGCATCGTAAAGACACCTTTTGTCACATCTTACCAGCTTGCCGCCTGAGCCACCTGATAAATATCTTCACCCCAGGACGAAGCGGCATATTTCCGGTGACAATATGGTATCCGCGCCCGTCGGGTTCGCGGAACAGTTCGACCAATCGACCCGCAATGATATCCGCTTCGACAAAATGCCGCACGGTGGCCGTCACACCCTGCCCGGCGCGCACTCCCTCAAGCAGCAGGTTTCCCGGCAAGGCGATGCGGCCAGCGCCGGGGCTATGGCCCACGCCGTGACGGGCCAGCCATTGCGTTGCCTCCGTTGTGCCGAACTCCTCAAGCCAGGGCAGACGGCTGAGTGCTTTAGGTGTCACAGGTGCCCGCCCAGTCAACAGGGATGGCGCGGCGACAATCACGATCGGACTTTGCAACAGCAGTTCGGCCGTCACATCGGGCCAGTCCCCTGCCCCATATCTGATCGCCAGATCCACGCCGCCCGGGCGCAGATCGACCAACCGGGGCGAGGGATCCAGCGCAAGGTGAATGCCTGGATGCTCGGCCTGAAATGCGGGCAAGCGCGGCATAAGCCATGAAGCTGCGAAAGAGGCCGTCAGCGATACGTGGACCGGGCGATCCTCGGTTGCACGCTTCAGGTCAGTGACCGCCGCACCTATGGCCCCAAATCCCAAATGCAGGGCACGCGCCAGAACCTTGCCCTCGGCCGTCAGGGTCATGGATTTACCGGATCGGTCCAGAAGGGCCAGATCCAGGTGTTTTTCAAGCGCACGCAGTTGTTGGCTGATCGCTGCGTGACTGACATTCAGCGACGCCCCTGCCTGAACAACATTTCCAGTCTCAGCAAAGGCAGAAAAGGCGCGCAAAGCCGCAAGCGGCGGCATATCCATCCAGTTCATCTGTAAGTCCTACTTACATATTGGAATGGTAATTGAGTCGCATTTATCAGGCTAAAGATCAATCCTGATAACAGCGGCAACACAATCCAGGAGGGATCAGATGCTTGCGATACTGGCACGAAGTTTCATGGTAGCCACCAAAACAGAGGCTAACGGCAAAGGCACTGGCACAGATAGCCGTGACCTTGCGCGCGGCAGTTGGCTGCCGGACCATCACTGGTGGATTGAAAAGTCTGGCCCGCGCGAAAAGGCGCATCTGGACTGCACCAATGGGGGCCTGTAGTCTGAAAATAGTAGCACCGGCTGTTCAGGAAACGCGCGAACAGAGAGAACAGCCGGTGCCTTAACCTTCGGGCGGCGAACCGTCCGAAGGTATTCTTTTGGCCTTACTGACCGCCACCCAACTGGTGGACATAGGCCGTCACAGCGCGGATCTGCGCGTCGGTAAGGCGGTTTTCCCAAGCAGGCATTACACCGAAACGGCTATTGGTCACGGTCTCAGTCAATGCCTCTGCGTCGCCACCATAGAGCCAGATCGCATCGGTCAGGTTGGGTGCGCCCTGAAAGACGTCACCAGTGCCATCCTCGCCATGACAGGACGAACAGTTATCTTCGAAGACGACCTTGCCTGCCTGCGCAGCTACGTCATCAGTCTGCGCATTGGTCAGGGACATCACGTATTGAACCACTTGGGTGATCTCGTCATGTTCCAGGATTTCGCCAAATGCAGGCATTTCGGAATAGCGCGCATCGTCGCTTTCCTCGTTGCGAATGCCATAGGCGATTGTGGTCTCGATATCCTCAAGCGAACCGCCCCACAGCCAGGCGTCATCCAGCAGGTTCGGGAATCCTGGTGCACCCTGCGCGCCTGAGCCGTGGCATTGCGCACACCAGGTACGGAACACCGCGCCCCCGGCATTCGCCGCGTATTGCTGCAGTTCGGGATCTGCCGAGATATCTTCAAGCGATGTTTCCACAAGCTTGGCGTTCCAAGGGGCATTCGCCTCTTCAAACGCAATCATCTCTTCTTGTACCAGAGCGCGAGAGGACCAGCCCAAAACGCCAGCAGTGGCGGATTGAACCAAGGGCCATGCGGGATACATGATCGTATAGATCACCGCCCAGAAGATGGTGGCGTAGAATGTCCACAACCACCAGCGCGGCATCGGGTTTTCGAATTCTTCGATACCATCCCAGCTGTGGCCGGTTGTACTCGGATCACCCGGCTGTTTTTCAGGTGTCTTGCTCATTGCCGCGCCTCCTTGGATGTGGCGGGATTGTCGTCGCCCCGCAGGGGCGCTGGTGCATCATCATGCCGAAACGGGATATTCGCGGTGTCCTTGTATTCCTTGCTGGAACCCGGGCGAAAAACCCAGATTATGATCCCAACAAAGAAAACAAAGAGCAGCAGCAACATCCAGCTATCCGCGAATTGCCGTAAGAGTGTATATTCTTCCATCACACCCTCCTTTACCGGTTCGCGTCTGGGGTGAAGGTCGAGAAATCGACCAGCGTTCCCAGCATCTGCAGATAAGCGACCATCGCATCCGCTTCAGTCAGCTCGGGCTGACCATCGAAGTTCCGCACGCTGACCTTGTCACCATAGCGTTCCAGCAGGCCGTCATAGTCACTGTCGGGATCGGCCTGCGCCCGGAAATCCGCCACGGCGTTCTCCAGCATCTCTTCGGTATAGGGCGTGCCTACCAGCGCATTCGCCTTCATGACATCACCGATATACTTACCGTCAATCTTGCGATGCTCGAGGAAGCCGTATTTCGGCATTACAGATTCAGGCACCACCGACTGCGGGTTGCGCAGGTGATCCACATGCCACTGGTCAGAATAACGACCACCGACACGGGCCAGATCAGGGCCGGTGCGTTTGGACCCCCACTGGAACGGATGATCATACATTGATTCAGCCGCCAGCGAGTAGTGGCCATAGCGCTCGACCTCATCCCGCATCGGGCGGATCATCTGACTGTGGCAGACATAGCAACCTTCGCGGATATAGATGTCACGGCCCGCCATTTCCAAGGGGGTGTAAGGGCGCATGCCCTCCACCTTTTCGATGGTGTTCTCAAGATAGAACAGCGGGGTGATCTGCACGATGCCACCGATGGTCACGACCAGGAAGCTGAAGATCAGCAGGAGGGTCGCGTTGGTCTCGAGGATCTTATGTTTGTCGAGAATTGCCATTGCTCCGGCCCTCCTTATTCAGCCGGGACCGCGACGGTCAGGCTGGCCTCTTTGGCCGGCGCTTTCCGCACAGTCATCCACAGGTTGTAGCACATGATCAGCGCCCCAGCGAGGAACATGACCCCACCCAGAGCTCGCACCACATACATCGGGAACTTGGCAGCCACGGTGTCGGCGAACGAGTTCACAAGGAAACCGTTGGCATCCACTTCGCGCCACATCAGGCCTTCCATGATACCTGTCACCCACATCGACGCGGCGTAGAGCACGATGCCGATAGTGGCGAGCCAGAAGTGCCAGCTGACCATCTGCAGCGAATACAGACGCTCACGCTTCCACAAGACGGGCACCAGGAAGTACAGCGCACCAAAGGTGATCATGCCGTTCCAACCCAGCGCACCCGAATGCACGTGACCAATGGTCCAGTCGGTATAGTGGCTCAAAGAGTTAACCGCTCGGATCGACATCATCGGGCCCTCGAAAGTGGACATGCCATAGAAGCCGACCGAGATCACCATCATCCGGATCACCGGGTCCGTACGCAGCTTGTCCCACGCACCCGATAGGGTCATCAGGCCGTTGATCATGCCACCCCAGGACGGCATCCACAGCACGATCGAGAACACCATGCCCAGTGTCGAGGCCCAGTCAGGCAGCGCGGTATAGTGCAAATGGTGCGGACCAGCCCAGATATACAGGAAGATCAGCGCCCAGAAGTGGATGATCGACAGCTTGTAACTGAACACCGGTCGCTCGGCCTGTTTCGGGATGAAGTAGTACATCATACCCAGGAAACCGGCTGTCAGGAAAAAGCCCACAGCGTTGTGGCCGTACCACCACTGGATCATTGCGTCCTGAACGCCTGACCAGACGATGACAGATTTCGAACCCCAGATGCTGACAGGGATAGTCATGTTGTTGACCAGATGCAGCATGGCGACGGTAACGATAAAGGCCAGGTAGAACCAGTTCGCCACATAAATGTGCGGCTCTTTCCGCCTGACGATTGTTCCCAGGAACACGGCAAGATAGGCCACCCAGACGATGGTCAGCCACAGATCGACATACCACTCCGGCTCGGCGTATTCCTTGGACTGGGTTCCGCCCAGCACATACCCGGTCGCAGCCAGCACAATGAACAGCTGATAGCCCCAGAAAACGAACCATGCCAGATTGCCGCCCCACAGGCGCGCGGCGCTGGTCCGCTGGACGACGTAGAAGGACGTAGCGATTAGTGCGTTGCCGCCAAAGGCAAAGATAACCGCCGATGTATGCAGCGGACGCAATCGGCCAAAATTCAGATATCCTTGTGCCCATTCAAAGTTCAGCACCGGATAGGCCAGCTGAAAGGCGATGAATGTCCCGGCAAGAAAACCAACCACGCCCCAAAAGGCCGTCGCGATTACGCCGTAACGGACCACATCGTCCATGTATTCGCCTGAACGATCTATGAGGATATCTGGCTCATCCGTGTTTCTAAGCGTCCAGATGAACAATCCCGCGGCGATCAACATCACCAGAATTGCATGCACCTGATACGCCAAATCGCGTGCATAATTGGTCCCGATCGCTGCAAACAGCACGATCAGACCAAGCACGATCAGCTTGATGTAATTTGACATATTGCGTCCCTTTGCCATGCTCCGCGCGATTCTTTTTTGTCGCGGAACCCATTTGACTGGTCGTTGTTTTGTCCGAGGACAGCCCAAACTGCTTTGATCTGTATCAAGACAGAATAGCGAATATTGTGACAAGGCTACAGAAATGATTTGGCCGGAATGTCGCGGACGGAACGGCCCTGGAGGCAAGAGGTCAAGATGGCGTATAAATCCCTTCTCACAGTTCTAACGGAAACGGAACAATCGGCCCCGGCGCTGGCACAGATGGCAGCCCTGGCCACAGCCCAGGATGCGCATGCCGAAGCCCTGTGCCTGGGGGTCGATCGCAGTCAGACCGGTTATTACTATGCTGGCGCCAACGCGCTGATTCTGCAGGAGACCCTGTCCCGCGCCAAAGCAGAGGCGGAGGACACCCTGCACTATGCAGAGACCTATCTGAACAGTTCCGGCGTACGCTGGTCTGCAGAAAGCGGCGTGGCCCAGATTGCCGATATTGGTCGCCACGTTGCCCATCGGGCGCGGTTCTCGGACCTTGTTATTCTGCCGCAACCTTACGGAAAAGACCGCAGCGTCGAAGCAGAGCCTATCGTCGAGGCAGCCATGTTCGAAGGTCACGCTCCGGTTCTGGTCATACCCGAAAACACGACGCCTTTTGACAAGCCCGGTACTGTCTTGGTCGGCTGGAACGAAAGCGTCGAGGCCATGCGCGCCATTCGCTGCGCCCTACCCTTCCTGATCGAGGCCGATCAGGTGCGGATCGTGGTGATCGACCCACCAACGCATGGGCCGGATCGCTCGGACCCCGGTGGGTTGTTGTCCCAGATGCTGTCACGCCACGGAGTTAAGTGCGAAATCGACGTGCTCAGCAAAACAATGTCGCGTGTATCGGACATCCTGAACCGCCATGCGACGGATACCGAAACAGATATGATCGTCATGGGCGCCTATGGGCATTCCCGATTCCGAGAAGCCATCCTGGGCGGCGCGACACGCAATATGCTGGAACAATCGACTGTTCCGGTGTTCATGGCACATTGAAACGGCAGAGCCGCCCAGCGGGCGGCTTTTACCCGCGTTTCACAAGGCCGATCAGGAAAAGCAGAATGATCGCCCCGATGGTGGCGAAAATAATGGACGAGACCAGACCGCCGCCAACGGCAAAGCCAAGGGCCGGGAAAATCACCCCCGCCAGAAATGCGCCAACTACGCCGACGATGATGTTGCCAATCAGGCCGAATCCCCGACCTTCCATGATCTTTCCGGACAACCATCCCGCGATGGCACCAATAAGCAGCATGGCCAAAAGGCTGCTGAATCCCATGACTTACTCCTGACGCAGTTTCACTGGTCCCACTAAACCACGGTTAAGACAACGGGTCACGCCGTATGTGAATCACACCAGATATCCGCCATCGGAATCGTCGCCTGCCTCTTCCATCAACCGGCCCATATCCGGAACAGATACACGGCGCTTGCCTTCTAGCAAGATGATCTCGTCTTTCTTCAGGGCGGATATCTGACGGCTGACGGTTTCCAGTGTAAGGCCAAGGTAGTCTGCCATCGCCTCGCGCGTCAGCGGAAGATCAAAAACGATTGGGCTGGAACTCCCGTTCTGCCCAATCGACGCATCCCGGCGCGCGATGATGGACAACAGGCTTGCGATTTTTTCGCGCGCAGTCTTGCGCCCCAGCACCAGCATCCATTCACGGGCAGCGTCCAGCTCATCCAATGTCATCTGAAGCAAACGATGCGCGATATGCGGAGTAGCACCCATCAGTTCTTCGAACGGCTTCTTACGGAAACAGCACATGACAATGTCAGTCGTTGCCACGATGTCGTAAGGCGCTGAATCTCGACCGGGACGACCGACGAAATCGCTGGGCAGCAAAAGGCCAACCATCTGCGTGCGCCCATCTTCCATGGTCTGAGTCAAAGAAGCGATCCCCGACACGACCGAGCCCACGAAATTCATCTGATCACCGGACCAGATGATTGTCTGCCCAGCCTCGAAGCTGCGATAATATTTAATACCTTCAAGAAGCTCCAGCTCATGAACATCGCAATGCGCACAGACTGCTCTGTGGCGGATTGGACAATCTTCACAGTTTGTATGATCGATTTTGAAAATCTGTGTCATGCGCGTTCCCACTTGATCTCTATCAAGGTTGCTAGGCGTGCCGTCCTCTAACGGTATCGCCATGATAGTTAAACCACAACTTGCAAAGCTTGGACTATTTGACGCGAAAGTACCGCGCTACACAAGCTATCCAACAGCCCCTCACTTCAACAATGATGTGGGGGTAAACCTTTACGAAGACTGGATTACCGGCATTAAACCCGGCAGCTCCGTCTCGTTGTACATACACGTGCCCTTCTGCCGCAGGCTGTGTTGGTTTTGTGCCTGCCGAACACAGGGGACGCAAACTGACAACCCGGTCATCGCCTATGTCGATGTCCTCAAGGCCGAGCTTGATCTGCTGGCCGCGCGCCTGCCTCAAGGCGTCACCCTCTCGCGTCTGCACTGGGGCGGCGGCACACCAACGCTGTTGAATCCCGATCTGATGCGAGATCTGGCCACACGCATTCTGGATGTTATCCCGCTGGGCCCGGGTGCTGAATTCTCGGTCGAAATCGACCCGAACGAGATTGACCAAGCCCGACTGGACGCGCTGGCCGAAGCGGGCATGAACCGCGCCTCGATCGGCGTGCAGGATTTCGACGATGAGATTCAGAAAACTATCGGTCGCGTCCAAAGCTATGACACCACGCGCGCAGCTGTGGACATGATCCGTGCCCGCGGCATTACCAGTCTGAACGCAGATATCCTGTACGGTCTGCCGCATCAGACCAAATCAAGGATGACTGAAAGCGTACAGAAACTGCTGTCACTGAACCCCGACCGCGTTGCGCTGTACGGATACGCCCACGTGCCGTGGATGGCCAAGCGGCAACAGTTGATTCCTTCGGACGCATTGCCCACGCCCGAGCAACGTCTGGAGCTGTTCGAGACGGCGCGTCGACTGTTCCTCTGGGATGATTACGCCGAGATCGGAATTGACCACTTTGCCACGCAGGATGATGGTCTGACACATGCGCTCAGGGCCGGGCGACTGAAACGGAACTTTCAGGGTTATACGGATGATCAGGCCGAGGTGCTGATCGGTGTGGGCGCAAGCTCGATCTCGCGGTTTCCTCAGGGCTACGCCCAGAACGCACCGGCAACATCGGCCTATACGAAAGCCATCCGCGAGGGGCGCTTTTCGACCTCGCGCGGGCATTTGTTCAAAGGGCAGGACATTTTGCGCGCACGTCTGATCGAAGCGCTGATGTGTGATTTTCAGATCAATTCGGCTGAGATTCTGCGTGACCACAACATATCCGCCCAAGAGCTGAACGAGATGTACCAGAAGGCCAATGCCGACTTCAACAATCTGCTACACGTCACCAAGGATGGCCTGTTCATTCCACCCGAGGCCCGGCCGCTGACCCGAATGATTGCCCGCAGCTTTGACGCCTATGACCTGAGCAAGGCAGGCCACAGCTCGGCGATCTGATCGCTTACAGGTGGGCCCGGTTGTGCGGCCCGCCGCTTAGATACCAGTACAGGGGCTTGACGCGAGCCTCTGGTTGTCTTCACACTTGGGCGGAACGATCCGAACCCTGAGGCAGGTGAATTCGCAGTCAGTCCTCGCCCACGCAGCCGTGTGGGTCGGCCCTTTTCGTGCAGGTATTACTGCAACCTGAAAAGAGGGACATCACTCATGCGCGTATTCACCGTCCTCGGCCCCAGCCAATCTGGCAAGACAACCCTGGTCGAGGCCATAAGCCGCCTCGACAACCGACCCACCACATTCGATGTCTCCGGAACCGTGCACTTGCACGGTTTTTCTTACTTGGACGAGCCCTGGTGCGCGATCGATGTGGACGGGGGCAGCGACAATCTGGGTTATGTCGGACCAGCCATGGCGATTTCGGATGCGGCGGTTGTGGTTGTCCCGCCGGACCCAGACGCGGCTGTCTTGTGCGCGCCCTATCTGCGGCTGGTTGAAGAGGCGGGCATTCCCTGTTTCCTGTTCATCAATCGGATGGATGCCCCAAATGGCCGTATCCGGGATATCATCGCCGCGCTACAGACCTACTGCACCCACCACATCGCCCTACGTCAGGTCCCTATTCGCGACGGCGAGACAATAGTCGGCGCGGTCGATCTGATCTCGGAGCGGGCTTGGAAATATCAGGAAGGCCAGCCCTCGGCCCTGATCGAACTGCCGCTCTCGGTCGAGGACCGCGAACAAGAAGCCCGCACCGAGCTGCTAGAGACGCTGTCGGATTTTGACGATCACCTGTTGGAGCAGCTGATCGAAGACAAACAGCCCGCAAGTGCCGAGATCTACGATCTGGCCGCGCAGGTTTTGCAGAACCACCAGTTGATCCCCGCCTGTCTGGGCGCGGCCAGCCATGGCAATGGCCTGACCCGCCTGATGAAAGCCCTGCGGCACGAAGCCCCTGAGTTCAACATTGCCGCCAACCGCGATGAGGCCACCGAGACTGCCCGCGCCATTGCGGGATTCGCGGACGTGAAGAAACATATCGGCAAGATCATCGTCCTTCGTGGCCTGGGAGATGGCGTGCGTGCGCATGAAGCTTTGGGAGGTGAGACAGTCGGCAATCTGACGACACTTGACGCCAAGACCCAGATTTCCGGGCTGGAGGCAGGTCAGATCGGGCTGGCCGTGAAATCCGATCACCTGATCCCCGGCAATGTTTACGACAGCAAATCCGAATCTCCGTTGCCGGAATGGGCATCATCACATCCAGTCGCCCAACGTCAGATCGTATCACCCGCGCATGAGCGAGATGACGTGCGCCTGTCGAACGCTCTGACCCGTCTGGTCGAGATCGACCCCGGTCTCCATCTGGAGCAGGATGAGCTGAGCGGCCATGCGGTGCTGGGCTCTCAAGGCCCGCAGCACATGCGCCGGATCACCGCCAAACTGGCCGAAGATTTCGGGATCGAAATCGTGGCCGACCCGATCGAGACCGCCTATCGCGAAACCATCCGTGCGCCCATCGAACACCGCCACCGTCACCGCAAGCAATCCGGTGGTGCGGGTCAGTTTGCAGATGTCGTGATCTCGGTCACGCCCATGCCGCGCGGATCAGGGTTTCAGTTCGAAGAGATCGTGAAAGGCGGTTCGGTGCCGCGCAACTATATTCCCTCAGTTGAACACGGGGCCAAGGACGCGCTGGAGCAGGGGCCTGAGGGCTTCCCTGTTGTTGATGTCAAAATCACGCTGAGTGACGGCAAACACCACAATGTGGACAGTTCCGATTATGCTTTCCGCACCGCAGGCAAGAACGCCGTACGCGAGGCGCTGCCTCAGGCCAAACCGGTGGTCCTGCAACCCATTCTGAACGCAGAGATTCACCTGCCATCCGATTTCGTCGGTGATCTTGTCCCCACGATCAGTTCCTTACAGGGTCAAGTGCTGGGATTCGAAGGCAACCCCAACGCTTCGGGCTGGGAGATTTTCAATGCCCAACTTCCTGCCGTGGCCGAGGATGAGTTGCATCGCACCCTGGCCAGCGCCACGCGCGGCACCGGTTGGGTAAAGTTAAGCTTTGATCACTATGAAGAACTGCGCGGCCCGATACCGAAAGCGGCAACACGGGAAACCGCAAACGCATGAAAAACACGGCGAGCGGGCTTCAGCCCGCTGCCGCAATCAATTCGCGGGTGTAATCTGTCTGCGCGTTTTCGAACAGATCTTCGGCAGCGCCCATTTCAATCACGTCACCGTTCCGCATTACGATGACATTATGTGACATCGCCCGGACCACTTTTAGGTCATGGCTGATGAACAGATATGCCAACCCGTATTTCCGCTGCAGTTCCCGCAGCAAGTCTACGATCTGCACCTGAACCGTCATGTCCAGCGCGCTTGTCGGCTCATCCAGCACCAGAAGTTTGGGACGGAGCACCATAGCCCGTGCGATGGCGATACGCTGCCGCTGCCCGCCCGAGAACTCGTGCGGATACCGGTCCATCGACGCCGGGTCCAACCCCACTTCGGTCATCACATCCGCCACCAGATCGCGCGGGGCGCGGTGTGGATCAACCTTGTGGATTGCCAGACCCTCGGCGATGATTTGCATACAGGTCATGCGCGGGCTCAGGCTTCCAAACGGGTCCTGAAACACAATCTGCATATCCTTGCGCAACCGGCGCAATTCGCGTGTGGACCAACGGCGCACATCCTGGTCGCGAAATGTGATACCACCCTCGGATGCGATCAGCCGCATGATGGCCAGCGCCAACGTGGTCTTGCCCGACCCGCTTTCGCCCACGATCCCCACGGTTTCGCCGGCGCGCACGCTGAGGCTGGCGTCATTCACCGCCTTAACATGGCCGACAGTTCGCTTGAGAAAGCCGCGCTGGATCGGGAACCAGACTTTCAGGTGATCGGTGCGGGCGACCTCTTCTGCATCCGCGGCGACCGGATCGGGTTGGCCCGACGGTTCGGCCGCCAGCAATTTCCGGGTATAGGGATGCTGAGGGTTCTCGAAGATGTCCGCGGTTGCACCGGCTTCGACAATCTCTCCGTCCTTCATGACGCAAACTCGGTCGGCGATCCGGCGCACGATGCCAAGGTCATGGGTGATGAACAGCATTCCCATGTTTTCGGCTTTCTGCAGGTCTGCCAGCAACTCGAGTATCTGTGCCTGAATGGTCACGTCCAGCGCCGTGGTCGGTTCATCTGCGATCAGAATGTCCGGCTTATTGGCCAGCGCCATGGCGATCATGACGCGCTGCCGCTGTCCGCCCGAAAGTTGGTGCGGATAGCTGTCCAACCGATCCTTCGGGTCCCGGATACCAACCTTCGTCAGCAACTCGACAATCCGATCACGGGCCGCGTCGCCCACCACCCCCTGATGCAGCGCCAGCGATTCTGCCATCTGCTTCTGGATCGTGTGCAACGGGTTCAACGATGTCATCGGTTCTTGAAAGATGAAGCTGATGTCGTTGCCGCGCACATCCATCAGATGTTGCTCGGACGTCCCGATCATCTCTTGCCCGTCATATTTCACCGAACCTTCGACAATCGCGCTGTCTCCCAACAGCGAGACGGTCGACAAGGCGGTCACAGATTTTCCGGACCCGGATTCCCCTACCAAAGCCACGGTTTCCCCACGATCCACCGTGAAGGACACGCCCTTGACCGCCGCACTGACCTGCCCGTCCTGCTGGAACGAAACCTTGAGGTTGTTTACATCCAGCAGGCTCATGAGAAGGTCTTTCTGGGATCAAACGCATCGCGGACGCCTTCGAAAATGAAGACCAGAAGCGACAGCATGATGGCAAAGGTGAAAAAGGCGGTAAAGGCCAGCCAAGGGGCCTGCAAGTTCTGTTTTGCCTGCAAGGTCAGCTCGCCAAGTGACGGAGCCGAGGACGGCAGGCCGAAGCCCAGAAAATCCAGCGAGGCCAGCCCGCCAATCGTTCCGGTGACGATGAAGGGCATGAAGGTCAGCGTGGCGACCATTGCATTGGGCAGCATGTGGCGAAACATGATCGTCCTGTTGCTGACGCCCAACGCCCGTGCCGCCCGGACATATTCAAGGTTTCGCGCCCGCAGGAACTCAGCTCGAACAACGCCAACCAATCCGGTCCAGCTGAACAGGATCATAAGCAACACCAGCAACCAGAAACTGCGCCCTAGAATAGCGAACATGATGATGATCACATAAAGCGATGGGGTGGCCGACCAAATCTCGATGATCCTTTGAAAGATCAAATCCAGCCAGCCGCCGAAAAAGCCCTGAATTGCGCCTGCGAAGATACCGATCAGGCTGGCGACACCTGTGACCATCAGCGTGAACAGAATGGACAGACGGAACCCATAGATCACCCGTGCAAGCACATCGCGCTTGGTGTCATCGGTGCCCAACAGGTTCTGACCATTGGGCGGCAGCGGGGCGGCGCCCGGCCGATCAACGCTGGTTTTGAAAGAGTATGGGATCAGCGGCCAGATGGCCCGGCCGCGCTCGAACCCGTCGGCGGCAAAGGATCCGGCCTCGATCTGTTCGATAATGCCGTCAGGATCGTCAAAGCACTGATCCAAACCGCCACTGTCTATCAGACAACGCACTTCGGGGTCGCGATAGATTGCTTCGGTTTGGAAATCACCGCCAAACTCGGTCTCTGGGTAGAAATTGAAGATCGGCGTATAAAGCTCACCGCGGTATTTCACCAGGATCGGTTTGTCATTTGCGATAAATTCAGCAAATAGCGACAGGCCGAACAGGATCGAGAAGATGATCAGCGACCAGAACGCCCGGCCATTGCGACGGAAGTTGCGCCACCGGCGCTGATTCAGGGGGGAAAGCGCCATTTACCCCTCCCGCTTTTCAAAGTCGATGCGCGGATCAACCAACACATACATCAGATCACTGATGATGCCGACCACCAAACCCATCAGGCCAAAGATGAACAGCGTTCCAAAGATAACCGGGTAATCGCGCGCGACCGCCGCCTCGAACCCAAGGCGACCCAATCCATCCAGCGAAAAGATGGTTTCGATGATGATTGACCCTCCGAAAAAAACACCGATGAAGACGGCCGGAAAACCCGCAATTACGATCAGCATCGCATTGCGGAATACGTGGCCATACAGCACCCGGCTTTCGCTCAGGCCCTTGGCGCGGGCGGTCATGACATATTGCTTTTTGATCTCGTCCAGAAACGAGTTTTTGGTCAGCAAGGTGAGCGTTGCGAAGGCCGATATGGTCAGCGCCAGGATCGGCAACGCGATATGCCAGAAGTAATCGGCAATCTTGCCAAATACACTCAGGCTGTCCCAGTTGTCCGAGGTAAGCCCCCGCAGCGGAAAGATTTGCCAATAGGACCCACCGGCAAATAGCACCAGCAGCAAAATGGCGAACAGAAATCCCGGGATGGCATAGGCCACGATGATGGCGCCACTGGTCCAGGTGTCAAAGCTTGATCCGTCCCTGATCGCCTTGCGAATACCCAGAGGGATCGACACCAGATAGGCAATCAGCGTCGACCAAAGCCCCAGCGAAATAGACACCGGCATCTTTTCCAGCACCAGATCGGTCACACTGATCGACCGGAAATAGCTCTCGCCAAAATCCAGAGTCAGGTAATTACCCATCATATTCAGAAACCGTTCCAAGGGCGGTTTGTCGAACCCGAATTCTTTTTCCAGTTCTTCGATGAATTCAGGAGGCAGGCCACGCCCGCCGATATAGCGGTCATTTGTTCCGCCGGTCTGCTGCTCAATATCGCCACCACCGCCAGCGATACCTTCAAATACATCTCCACCACCCTCCATCTGGGCGATGATCTGTTCAATCGGGCCGCCTGGCACAAACTGCACAAGGGTGAAGTTGACGATCATGATTCCCAGCAGTGTGGGAATGACCAGCAGCAGGCGTCTTAGAATATATGCTCCCATTTGGGTGGATTACCTCAAGGCGCCGGAGGATTTCAACTGGGCTTCCTGCTCGGCGTTGATCCACCACAGGTCTTCGACTCCCAATGAATAAGGCGGCAGGTTTTCCGGGTATTCATACATGTCCCAATAGGCAACCCAGTATTTGCCCAAATACCAAGTGGGCACCATGATCCGCTTGGCCCGCAGAACACGGTCCAGGGCGCGAACATTGGCAAACAACTCTTCGCTGTTGGTCGCTGCCACGATGTTGTCGATCAGTGGTTCAATATCCGGGCCGTGCGCGCCGGACGGGTTGAATACGGAATACGAGGCCGCCTCGGTTCCGAATTGCTGGTACAGTCCCGTCGAAGGTTGCAGCGAACTTGGGTACCCGCCGAAAATCATGTCGAAATCCCGGTCACGGCGGCGCAGGGTGAATTGCGCATTGTCCACACGATTGTAGGTTGCATCGATACCCATCGTCCTCAGGTTAGCGACAAATGGCTGGATTATACGATCAAGAGTCGGCTGGTCTGACAGAAATTCTATGGCCAGAACTTCACCGTTTTGATTGCGGCGGATACCGTCTTCGCCCACCTGCCAACCGGCCTCATCCAGCAGCTTCATCGCGGCGCGCAGATTGCGACGATCATTCTGACGCTCGGCGCGGGATTCATGGGCAACGACCGGTAGGTCGGTCAGTACCGCAGGGTCCAGCGCATCGCCGAGGCTTTGCAGAACCTCCAGTTCACGCCCCTCGGGCAGCCCCGTCGCTTCTAGGTGAGTTCCCTGCCAGAATGAGTCGCGCTGCTGAAACAGGCCATATTGCAAGCTTTCATTCGTCCATTCGAAGTTGAACCCTAACTGGACGGCTTCGCGCACCTTGGGATCCTGAAATTGCGGCCGGTCCAGGTTCATGACAAAGCCCGAAGCGTTGGGGACATCCCCGTCTTCCAGCTCTACCCGAACCACTGTTCCGTTTGCTATGGCAGGAAAATCATAGGCCGTTGCCCAGCTTTTCGAGTTGTTTTCCTGGCGCAGTGTGAACGTGCCCGCCTTGAACCCTTCCATCGCAGCAATCGAGTCCGCGAAATATTCGATCCGGATGGAGTCATAGTTGTTGCGGCCAACATTCACATTAACGTGGTCGCCCCAATAGTCCGGGTTGCGCTTGTAGACGATGCGCCGGTTGATGTCATAGCTGTCCAAAACATAAGGTCCGGATCCGATACCGGGCTCAAGCCGGGATTTGTCGAGCCGCCGGTTTTCGGGGTCTGCCTCAAACCAGACCTTGGAAAACACAGATGTCCCGGCAACCTGACTTATTAGGCCACGGCGCGGGATATCCGGTGCGAAGTAGAATTTAACCCGATGATCATCCAGCGCCTCGGCACGCGGAATCATCTCGCGGACGGCGTCGGCATAGGATTTTAACCCCTGTTCCAGCAGCAGATTATGCGAAAACACAACATCTTCGGCAGTCACCGGGGCTCCATCGGAAAACCGCGCCTCAGGTCGCATGTTGAAGATGACCCAATCCTGGCTTTCCGGGTATTCAAGGCTTTCTGCCAGCAGACCGTAGTAAGTGGCCGTTTCATCATAGGACGCGACCATCAGGGATTCATACTGATCCGCAGAACGCGCACCCGCGCGGCCCTGCCGCGTGTAGGGGTTGAAACTGTCAAATGTCCCTTGCGCTGCATAAGACAACTCTCCGCCGCGCGGCGCATCAGGATTTACATAATCGAAATGGGCAAACGCTTCAGGGTATTTCAAATCGCCAAATTCCGAGAATCCGTGGCTTTTGATGATGGTCTCTTCGGCAAACAGTTGAGAGGTCATGAGCGCAAGCAGCAAAAAGCCGGTAATCGGTATGGTCAACCAACCTCTGAAATCCAATGCACGTGCCTGAACAATCTGTCGGTTGGATTCCATTTGGCTCATCCCCTGTTGCGTCACTTCTTATAGTCTTGCGCCTGAACGAAGCTAAAGGTCCAGCGTTGACTGATTCAAGTTTAGAATGCGTGAGCGCATTGTGAAGGTTTCTTCATACAAAAAAAGCCGCTGCACGGGGCAGCGGCTTTGAATTTCAGATGTGCCGGTGTGGCATCAGTTGCCGATTGTCTGCAGATAGGCAATCAGATCGGCACGGTCCTGCGGTTTTTTCAGGCCAGCAAAACTCATGGATGTGCCCGAGATATAGCTGCTTGGCTTGGTCAGGAAGGCATCCAGTGCTTCGGGTGTCCAGTTGCCGCCATGGGCCTGCATCGGTGCCGAATAGCCGGTAAAACCGCTGGCCGTTGCGACAGGGCGGTCAACGACACCATACAGATAGGGGCCTGTGCCGTTTGCACCGTCTTCCAGCTTGTGACACGCGGTACACTTGCGGAAAACTTTGGCGCCTTTTTCAACGTCGGCGGCGGCCAGCAGCTCTTCAAATACTACCTCTTCACCGTTGGCGCTTTCGCCTGCGCTTTCGGTTTCGATGATGTACGAAGCCGTCTCGCCATGGGCATCGGCGTGGTAAAGCTCTTCTGCGGCCCATTTGGCCAGAAGCAGCACCAGGAAGGTGCCAAACAGGCCTGCTGCGGCCTTGGTAACTGTCATCGTGTCGAACATTGATCGCGAGTCCATTTCAGCTGTCTGCGGGGTGTCTAAGGCTTCCCCTTACAAGAGGCAAGGTATAGACACCGCGACTAAACGCCCAATTCTGGAACTTGTTGCACGGAATCGACCAAATGACAAAACGTATCGCATTTCAGGGAGAACCCGGTGCCTATAGCCACGAGGCATGCCGAAACGCTCGTCCCGATATGGAGGCCCTGCCCTGCCGAACATTTGAGGATGTGATCGAATCAGTTCGGTCCGGCAAAGCAGACCTGGCGATGCTTCCGGTCGAAAATACGACCTATGGGCGGGTGGCCGATATTCACCGCCTGCTGCCCCATAGCGGGTTGCATATCATCGATGAAGCTTTTGTTCGCGTACACATCAATTTGTTGGCCGTCCCCGGTGCCAAGCTGAGCGACATCACCGAAGCGCATTCGCATCTGGTGCTGCTGCCACAATGCGCTGGGTTCCTGAAGCAGCACGGCATTCAGGGACGCGTCAGCCCGGACAATGCCCGCGCCGCGCGCGAGGTTTCCGAGGCCGCCGAACTGCATTCTGCTGCGCTGGCCAGCGAGTTGGCCGGAGAGATCTATAACCTGAACGTCCTGGCCCGCCATATCGAGGACAGCGACGACAACACCACGCGCTTTTTGATCATGTCACGCGACGCGGATCTGTCGCGGCGCGGGGCGCATGGGATGATCACCAGTTTTGTGTTTCAGGTCCGCAACATCCCGGCCGCGCTGTATAAGGCGATGGGCGGCTTCGCCACCAATGGTGTCAACATGACCAAGCTGGAAAGCTATATGGTCGACGGGTCGTTCACGGCCACGCAGTTCTATGCGGATATTGTCGGGCACCCGGATGACCGCAATGTACAACTGGCCCTGGAAGAGCTGGAACATTTCACCACCAATGTTGAGATTCTGGGCGTGTATCCAGCCGTCCAGCCGCGCGGCTAGCTCAGGCTAACTGGTATTTCTTGCACACCGCACCTTCATGTGACCGGTAACCGACAAATCCCATGGCCGCGTAATAGGCCAGGCCTTCGGCATTTTGCGCTCCAATGGTCGCGTCTATTGCAGGCAGACCTGCGGCTCGGGCCGCCAGCAGCGTTTTCTGAAACAGGGCCCGCCCGACCCCCATGCGCGCGGCTGACGGGCGTATATGTGTTCCGATGATGCCCCAACCGGCTGTTACGCCATAAGTGTTTCCGTCGACGGCCAGTATCAGCGCCTGAAAGCCCAATACCTGTGAACCCTGCACCGCCACGGTGCATTGGATGCTGCCGCAGTGGCTGATGTAATGCTCTTTGGCAAAACTCTCATCGCTGGGTTTGGTGCGCTTACCGGCGGTCACGATCTCTTGCAGGACCTCGGAAATACCTTTGGCGTCATCCACAACAGCGCTGCGCAATATCACATCAGACATTCAGGGCCTCTTGTCTCGGAATTCTCAAGAACCGTGCAGATGACGTTCTTCCATTTCCCGCGCGAATTCGCTGAGGCGGGCCTGAAACTGTCGCCGGAACCGCGACTGACCCAATCTGAGCGATTGCAGCAACAGCCGTGCAGGCAGGGATTTGGCCGATAGCGACATATCCACGGTCAGCCGGGTTCTACGTTGCGACAGGGCCAGAAACTCGACCCTGGTTGAGCCATTCATTCCCTTGCTTGCCGCCTCGAACCGCATATGGGTCGGTGGATCACATTCGGCCATATTGATTTCCACGCGCCGGGGCTTTCCGCGCATACGGAACTCGGTCTCCCAGGATGTACCGGGCACAACGCCCATATGCCCTGACAAACGCCGGACCTCGATCCCGCGGCGCATTGCCATCCGCTCGAACCGTTCGAAATCCGCAAACATTTCGAACACTGCGTTGACAGGGGCCTGAATATCTTCACGTGCGGAGAATTGCATGGTGGGTTATCGTTCTCTTGCCTATTCGCCCAGTATTTTGTCAGTCGAGCGTATCTGCAAGCCAGTTTTGCAGCAGAAAATGCGCAATCGCGCCTTTGCGCGCTGGCAGAAGGCTGGGATGTTCCCCAGCAAAGACCTGCATCATTTCAGCCTTATCCACCCATATCGCGTCTTCGATTTCAACCGGATCTATAGTGATTTCTTGCGACAATGCCTCGCCTGCACAGCCAAACATCAGTGACGCCGGAAAGGGCCAGGGCTGGCTGGAAAGATAGGTTACTTGCCCGACGGGGACACCGGCCTCTTCCATCACCTCTCTGCGCACCGCCGCTTCCAGCGTTTCTCCGGGTTCGACAAATCCGGCCAGTAGCGAATACATCCCTTCAGGCCATCCCGGGGATCGCCCCATCAGCACCGAATTCCCATATGTGATCAACATGATGACGACCGGGTCGGTGCGTGGGAAATGCTGCCCCCCACACGACGGGCAACTACGTTGCCATCCTGCTTGCGACATCTCGCTGGCGGCGCCGCAACGGGCGCAAAACCTATGGGTTTCATGCCAGGCGATGACCGCCTTGGCGGAAGCCGAAAGTTCGGCATCACGTGGGGAAAGGCGCGCCATGATGCGGCGCAATTCGACAAAAACCTGACCTTCAGGCAAATCCGGGTGCTGTTGCTCTGATCGGTCGAAGAATGCCCCAAGCTCGGACAGGTCAACGCCCTCGGGCATCCAATCGGATATATCAAAGGCAAAAACCGGAACTTCATCCGAGAGACCAAGCAATACTGGCGCTGGGACGATCCCACCGGGACCATTTGCGATCAGCTCATGCAAGACAGGTAACAAGCAGAGTTGATCAAGGGCCTCTCCTTGAACCAGCAGCTTTCCGCGCCACAGCAACAGGCATTTCGCTTTCGGATGTGCTCGCGCTGCTGCCATCGTGTCGACGTCTCCGCGAAGATGTGCGGCACGATCCAGCCCTGATCCACCAAACGTTATCTGTTCCGCGTTCTTCATTTAAATTCCTCTGGTTCGCCTGCACAGGGCTGCCATGACAGCTTCGGTGTTGCAACGACAATTCCACGACCGAAAACCGAGGCGATCCCGTCAAATTACCGCAAGTGCATAAAAAAATTTGCACTTACTATGCTTTTTGTTGAAGTTGTTATTCATAAAACTGCCAAAAGTAGAGTATTAAAAACAATTTCGCATTTGTCTGATCAGTCTGTAGGTATCCGGATTTTGGCGACCACCGATCTGCACATGAACCTGTGCAGTTTTGATTATTACGCGGATCAAGACGAACCTACGATCGGATTGACCCGAACGGCCAGCCTGATCCGGCAGGCGCGGAACGAGGCTGAGGCAGACGGAGATATCGTCTTGCTCTTCGACAACGGAGACGCTCTGCAGGGTACACCGTTGGGGGATTGGGCTGCCGATCCCGCCAATGCGCCGCACATCCTGATGCAGGCCTTCGGCAGCCTGGGATATGACGCGATTGGCCTGGGAAACCACGACTTCGGATTCGGGCTTCAATTCTTACAGCACGTTATCTCTGACGCCCCCTGCCCTGTGCTCAGCAGCAATGCCTTGCGCACGAATGGGCCTCAGATCTGGCAAGATCATGTCATTTTGCACAAACAGATCCCTGGCTCGCCGACACCTATGGCCTTGAAAATTGGGGTTTTTTCGGTCCTCCCGCCTCAGACAGCGCAATGGGAGGCGCACAAGCTGCACGACACCCTTACCACTCAGGACATCCTGACTTGTGCGGCAAACAAAGTCAGAAAGCTCCAAGACGAAAATTGCGACCTGATCATCGCGTTGGCCCATACCGGTTTCGGACCGGACAGGTCACAACGGAATATGGAAAACGCGATTATTCCGCTAGCCGAAATCGAAGGTATCGACGCAATAATTGCTGGTCATTCCCATTTGACCTATCCCGCCAAGGCCGGCTCTGAAAACACTCTGGTGCATGGCAAACCAGTTGTCTTACCCGGAACGGCCGGATCACATCTGGGGGTGATCGACCTGAAGCTTCACTCGGCAGAGCGCGGCGGCTGGACCGCTGGCGAAGCCCAGGCGACGCTGCGACCGATATCTGCGGGGCATCCCGACGAAATCGTATCACTGGCGCCTGAAGATCCGGAATTGTTGCATCTGTTTTCCTCGGGTCATGCCGAAACCCGCAGGCGAGCGGGCCAGCCGGTCGGGCGCACCCCGCACCATCTGCACAGCTATTTCAGCTTTTGCACCGAGGACCGTGGGCTGAGGCTGGTCGCCGCCGCCCAGGCTGCCGCGTTACGTCTGTGTATGTCCGAAACCGACCTGGCAGACATTCCGATTTTATCGGCGGTTTCACCTTCGAAATTCGGCGGTCGGGCCGGGCCGCGATTCTATACGGATGTTAAGCCTGGCGAGATATTCCTGCGTAACGTGGTTGACCTGCATGTTTTTCCAAACGAATTGCTGGGTGTCATTGTATCCGGTGATCAAATCGTGGACTGGCTTGAGATGTCCGCAGCTGTTTTCAACCAGATTTCGACCGGATCTGCATCCGAACTTATTTGCGAAAATCGGGTGGGTCACAACTTTGATGTGCTATACGGGCTGTCCTGCAGAATTGATCTGACACAACCTCCGCGTTTCGACGATATGGGCACCTTGATCAACGCCGAATACCGGCGCGTTTCAGAGGTTCTGGTCGGTGCCACCCTCATTGCACCGGATCAGCAATTTGCCGTCGCGCTTAACAATTATCGCGCCAGCGGGGGCGGGCATTTCCCATTTGCGGGTAATGCGCAACGTATCGACATGCCCATCCTGCCGGTCCAGCAAGCCCTGCTGGATTATCTGTCAGGCACCTTGGTCAGCGATCCGCTGGAAGAGGCCCAGGAACCCTTCAGAATCACCAGTAACACTGGTACGCAGGCGATCTTACGCACCGGTCCAAATGCCCACCGACATCTGCAGGACATTCAGGAATTTGATCCACAAGTCCTTGGAACCGACGAAAATGGCTTTTTACGGATTCTTCTGACCTTCTGACGGGTTGTGTTTTTCCGGCCAACTGCCTATATCCACCCTCGAGAGGTTGGCGCGGGCGAGCGCCTCGCCAACCTGGTCAGATCCGGAAGGAAGCAGCCACAACGAGCCCCGCTTGGGTCGATGTCCAACCTCTCACTTACGCGCAACGACTGCCGCAGGAGGGACTTTATGATTGTAGCAATGACCCTTCGGGCAGAGCGTTTCCGGGACTAACACCCGCTCTTGCCTGAACATGTTACCGATGGGTGCGCGTCTGCCACCCTGATGGTTTCCTGTATCTGAACACAGGCAGAACAATGTCCAAAACACTTTCGGACCTGGGATGGTCCTCTCATTTTGCAGCCCAACATGCTGTGAACCCTACCTGCACACCGCATCGCATCAACGCCGTCCATCGTGATCGCCTGATCGGCCTGAATGCGCTTGGCGGCACATCTGATCTGACCCCTGACCGATCAACCGGCGAATTTGCGGTTGGCGATTGGGTCCTTGCGGATGATCAAAACCGCATTCGGCATCTTTTGGAGCGCAAAAGCCTCTTGCAACGCCGGGCCGCAGGCACCGGTGCGCAGGTTCAGCTGATCGCGGCGAATGTGGACGTGCTGTATATCGTCAGTTCCTGCAATGCCGATTTCAATCTGGCCCGGCTTGAACGTTATCTGGCACTGGCGCATCAGGCCGGGTGCTATCCGGTTGTTGTCCTGACCAAGGCCGACAGCTGCCCTGACCCAGAGAGCTATGCCAGTCAGGCCAGTTCGCTGGTTCGGTTTCTGACCGTTCTAACCGTCAACGCGCTGGAGGCGTCAGAGATTGATCCGATCCTGTCCTGGTGCCCTGCCGGGCAAACTGCTGCTTTGGTCGGCTCATCCGGTGTCGGCAAAACCACATTGGCGAACGCCATGACTGGTCAGGCCGGGACAACGGCGGGGATCCGCGAGGATGACGCACGGGGTCGCCACACCACGACCCATCGTGCGCTTCACCCGATGCGAAACGGGGGGTGGCTGATTGATACGCCAGGAATGCGCGCCCTGCGTTTGATGGAAGCCCAAGACGGCGTGGATGAGGTTTTCTCAGACCTTCTTGAATTGGCTGCAAGGTGCCGGTTCTCAGATTGCCAGCACCAGGCCGAACCCGGTTGTGCTGTGCAGGAGGCGATTGCCAATGGCGTGCTTGAGCCCGACCGGCTGGCGCGCTGGCACAAGCTTCGGCGCGAAGATCAGAGGAATTCCGAAACCCTCGCGCAGTCACGGGCACGTGACAAAGCCTTTGGCAAAATGGTGCGATCCGTCATGAATGACAAAAAGTCCCGCAGCAGACACTGAGCGTGACAGAAAGGCGCCTCGTTTTCAGGCAATCAACCGGGGCCAAACCGCCCGGTTTCTGCGGGCAAAAGCGCCAATATGACCGATCTCAGGCGCTCCGAATTCATTCGGAGACAACAGATGTCGCCGCGCCTTTGGTCCATACAGATCGGCAAGCCGCCAGACAGCGTCTGGCGGCACCATCTGGTCGTCCTCGAAGGTGAACAGGTCCACCGGCGTATTCGATTGCGCCCATCTCGCTTCGGGCAGAGCGTCACCGATCTGCGGCACATAATTCTGCGGCGCCGTGCACCAGCTACGCCATTGCCAATAGACCGGACCAGGCAAATCGGCACCGATCCCCACCGCTTTGCCCGGCAGATAGCCCAGCGCATTCACTGCCAGACGCCCATGCACATGCCAGAACATCCACGCCAGCCCGCGATAGGGCCAGGGATGGTCGGACAGAGTAACCAGCCCCGAACATACACAGATCATCCGGTCGATCTGATCAATGTCTGGCTGCACCGGCCCCAGCAAGCCGCCAAGGGAATGACCGATGCTCCACTGCAAAGCGTCCGGGAACCGCCTGCGCATCTCAGCCCGTGCGGCGGGCATGTCGACCAAGGCCCAATCCGCCATGGTCACCTCAGAGGTTTTGAGTTTGTCGCGCAGCGAATGCCCGAAATCGCTGTAGTCATAGGTCAGACAGGCCATACCCTGTTCGGCGGCCAGCCAACGGGCAAAATGCTGGTAATATTCGCGCGGCACTGCAGTTGCGCTGTGAATCACCACGGCGACCTTCGGCTCGGTTTCAGGCAGATACAGCCGCGCCGACAGGCTGGCAGAGCCTGAGGCAAAATCAAAGTCCTTAGTCTGGACGCAGGGCGTGGTATCAAGCATGGCGCTTCCGACAAATTCTGAACTACTCGGTTCACTCAACAATCGGCCCGATTTCGGCCACCAGAGTCAAGATTTCATCAAGATGACCAAACGTCCGGTTTGAACCCCAACAGGTGGCTTGACTCGGGGTCTGCATAGCCGCTAGCGATGTGGTGATGGTTCTTGCCCCGGAAATGGGGCGGGATGAAAAGGGAACACGGTGCGGTCTGCCCCGGCGATGCCGGAAAGGGCCAACTCCGCGACTGCCCCCGCAACTGTAAGCGGTGAGCAATGCCGAAATACCACTGGCCCCAGGGCTGGGAAGGTCGGCAAAGCGACGACCCGCAAGTCAGGAGACCTGCCATCGTATCGAAACCGAAACTCGGGCGGGGTGTCCGGGCAGGTCGTCAGCGCGCTGTCAAACCTGATCCTCACCCTTCGTCCTGCGCGCGGAGGGCGCATTATGATCTGGAAGACAAAAACACACGAATTCACCGCAACCGTCTGTCAGAGGACCGGGAAACCCTGCCCCGCCCTTGCCCGAATGGCACGCGCCATGGCCGAGGCGATGGCGACGGCAAGGCCTGCGACATCCAAAACATTCGAGGTCGAAGGTACCAGCGATCTGACCCATTGCACCGAAGGCTGCACGGCCCGTTTTCGGGCCCAATCAGAACAGATCAGGGTCTATTGCGGCACCAGCACAGACACGCCGACAGAAAAGCTGGACGCCTATGGCGACATGATGTTCGGGCCGGAGTTCATCCAGAAATCCGCTGGTTTTCTGTCAGAACCACCCTGTGCGATGCTCGACGTATCGATCCTGCCGCCGCGCAGCGACAGTATTCCGTATCAAGTGTCTGCCTGATTCAGGGAAGGGTTCGGGCCGGCAACCCGGCCCAGTCCTTTTGCGCGTCGGTTTCCACCGCGCAGGGCCGCACTGCACGCAACCGCCGAAGCGCTTGGTCAGGCGCTTCGCCGCATTCCACCATTAGCCGCATCACAACCATCCCCGAGCGTCCGCACCCACCGCGGCAATGCACCAGCACCTTGCCGCCACTGGCAAGGACATGTTGGGCGGCGGCGCTGGCTTGCGGCCAAAGCGCCTCAACCTCAGGCGTGGGGGCGCCGAAATCGGAGACCGGAAGGTGGACCCAGGCAATCCGTTCGCACTGCAGGTCCGCCTCGAATGAACGCGCGCCGGAATGCTGGAACTCATCCAGAGTAGTCATCGAGATGACCAGGTCCGGCGCCCAATCCCGGATTACTGCGAAATCCCCAGCATAATCGCCCGTGACACCCGGCAGTGGGCACAGAGCGATCTGCCCTTTACCCAATCCAAGAGGGTGAATTGCAAAACTCTCCAACACAGCTCCTTTTCCTGCATCACCACATGGGGCTAAAGCCCCTCATGATTTACCGGCTCTGATACAACTTGCCAAAACGAAATTCCTTTTCGCGCGCGGTGGACGCGGACGGCGGGGGTCTCTACGCTGCAAACCTGACACGAATCCAACAGAGCAGACATGACCGACACGCCCAGCCCCGCCTATCAGGTTCTCGCGCGGAAATACCGCCCGGAAACTTTTGCTGACCTCGTCGGTCAGAACGCAATGGTGCGCACGCTGAAAAACGCGTTCGAGGCCGACCGGATTGCGCAAGCCTTCATCATGACTGGCATCCGCGGCACCGGTAAGACGACCACGGCCCGGATCATCGCCAAGGGCATGAACTGCATCGGTCCTGATGGGCAAGGCAAGCCCACGACCGAACCTTGCGGCCAGTGCGAACATTGCGTCGCCATCATGGAAGGCCGCCATGTCGATGTGATGGAGATGGACGCCGCCAGCCGCACCGGCGTAAATGACATTCGCGAAATCATCGACTCGGTGCGCTATCGTGCCGCCAGTGCGCGCTATAAGATCTACATCATCGACGAAGTTCACATGCTTTCGACCAGCGCGTTCAACGCGCTGCTCAAGACGTTGGAAGAACCTCCTGCGCATGTGAAGTTCATCTTTGCCACGACCGAAATCCGCAAAGTCCCGGTGACTGTTCTGTCGCGGTGCCAACGATTTGACCTGCGCCGGATCGAACCCGAGGACATGATTGGCCTGCTCAATAAGATTGCAGCGGCTGAGAAGGCGCAGATCGCGGAGGATGCCCTGGCGCTGATCACCCGCGCGGCCGAAGGGTCGGCGCGCGACGCAACATCGCTGCTGGATCAGGCAATCAGCCATGGGGCCGGTGAAACCAGCGCAGATCAAGTGCGCGCGATGCTGGGTCTGGCCGACCGGGGCCGGGTATTGGACTTGATGGAAATGATCCTGCGAGGGGATGCAGCAAGCGCGCTGACTGAATTGGGCGGGCAATATGCCGAAGGGGCCGATCCGCTATCCGTGCTGCGTGACCTGGCCGAAATCACGCACTGGGTTTCGGTTGTAAAGATCACGCCAGACGCAGCCGAGGACCCGACGGTTTCCCCTGATGAACGTGCCCGTGGTCAGCAAATGGCCGAGGCCCTGCCAATGCGCGTTTTGACCCGGATGTGGCAGATGTTGCTGAAAGCGCTGGAAGAGGTATCGGCCGCGCCAAATGCCATGATGGCTGCTGAAATGGCCGTTATCCGCCTGACCCATGTTGCCGACTTGCCCAGCCCCGAAGAGCTGATCAAGCGCCTGCAGGACAACCCGCCTCCGCCTCCGAATGGCGGTCCTGGCGGTGGTATGGCCGTGCCCTCTCAGGCTCCGGTACCAGCGGCATCATCTTCTTACGTATCCGCAACTAGCAGCCCCGCCGGCGCGCCGTCGGCCGCTCTGGCCCATGATATCCAATCGGCGCTGGCACGGTATCCGAGTTTTGACCACGTGGTTGAATTGATCCGCACCAATCGGGATGTGAAACTTCTGGTCGAGGTCGAAAACGGGGTGCGGCTGGTTTCTTACCAACCGGGGCGGATCGAATTCACCCCGACACAGAACGCACCCACAGATCTGGCAGCGAGACTGGGTTCGTCGCTGCAACGATGGACTGGCAACCGCTGGGCTGTGTCGATTGTAGCCGATGGTGAGGTTGCGACCATCGCCGAGATTCGAGACGCCGCCGAGCTGGCGTTGAAAGCAGAGGCTGAGAAACACCCATTGGTTCAGGCGGTGCTCATGCAATTTCCGAAGGCACGCATCAAGCGGATTGAAACACCGGAAGAACGTGCCGCCAAGGTGGAAACCGAGGCGCTGCCCGAGGTCGAAGACGAATGGGACCCGTTCGAGGAAGACTGAAACCGTCCCGCCTTACCCAACAGGAAACCTCCCGGGCCCAACGAGAGGAAAGGTCTTGCCAAAGGCCTTGACGACGGGCGGGAGCCAGCTCGGCCCTTGTGCCGCGCCGACCGCGCCCGTATTTAGGCGTCAAACCGGATATTAGGAGAATACCGATGCTCAAAGGACTCGGCGGCCTGGGTGACATGGCCAAGATGATGAAATCCGCGCAGGATCTACAGACCAAGATGACGGATATGCAGGAAGAGCTGAATACCATCATGGTTGTCGGCGAATCCGGTGCAGGGCTGGTCAAGGCAACAGCCACGGCCAAGGGAGAGCTGAAAGGTCTCGATATCGACCCGTCAATCTTTAACGGCGACGACAAGGAAGTGGTCGAAGATCTGATCCTGGCCGCCGTCAAAGATGCTCAGGCCAAGGCCGCAGAACGGTCGCAGGCTGAGATGGCTAAGCTGACCGAAGGTATGGGCCTGCCCGCAGACATCAAGCTGCCGTTCTGATAGGCACTCCAGACGAAATACCGGCCGGGCCCAACTGCCCGGCCCTTATGCAGGAGCAAGCGCAGTGAGTTCGAACAGCGATATCGACAATCTGATCGACCTGATGGCCAAACTGCCAGGCCTCGGCCCACGTTCGGCCCGTCGCGCAGTGCTGCATCTGATCCGCAAACGCGCCCTTCTGCTGACACCGCTTGCGGACGCGATGCAACAGGTTGCCATCACTGCCCGTGAGTGCCTGAATTGCGGCAATGTAGGCACTTCGGATATCTGCGACATCTGCGATAGCGAAGTCCGCGCGACCGGAGAGCTGTGCGTCGTCGAAGACGTCGCCGACCTTTGGGCGATGGAACGCGCAGCGGTTTTCAAAGGCCGCTATCACGTGCTGGGCGGCACCTTGTCGGCATTAGATGGAGTCGGCCCGGATGAGCTGCGCATTCCTCGCCTCAAGGATCGGGTCACAGCCGAGGGGATCACCGAAGTCATTCTGGCGCTGAACGCCACTGTCGATGGCCAGACCACCGCGCACTATATAGCCGATCAACTGGACGGGCAGGTGCGCCTGACCTCGCTGGCGCAGGGCGTGCCGATTGGCGGCGAGTTGGACTACCTGGATGACGGGACGATTACGGCGGCGCTGAGGGCGCGGAAGGAGTTGTAGTTGAGCTTCGACACTTGGTCGAATTCAAATATCAAGTTTACACAAATACTGTATCCAGCCTAACATTCTACGCATCGATTAAGCAGATTTAGAATGCGTTTTTCATATGTTGAGATATATATTGAAGGCCCTGTTCGGATCATCGCGCAAACGATCCAGGGTGGTGCCCTTCCAACCAACTAAACGACCTGCGATCACCGGAGCACGACCGGTTCCGTCAAAGCAGCCGCCCTCGGCTTATCCAACCACACGGACTCTCAAAGGCAAGTGCCACGTAATCGACGGCGACACGATCGTGATAAGCGGCACCAAGATCAGGGTTGCCGGAATCGATGCGCCCGAGCTTGAGCATCCCTGGGGCAAGAAATCCAAGTTTGCGCTGATCAAGATGTGCAAAGGCATGGTGATCACAGCCGAAATCAAAGAAGAGGTTTCCTACGATCGGATCGTCGCCAAGTGCACGCTTCCAGATGGTACTGATGTCGCCGCAGAATTGGTTAAACTTGGACTGGCTCTGGACTGGCCCAAGTTTTCCGGCGGTGAATACGCGCATCTAGAGCCGGGCGATGCGCGAAAGAAACTCTGGCGGGCAGCCGCACGCCAATAGGGAAACATGCGCGCGTTCCATTCCGAAGTAAAACCGAAACGCAATTCCGACTAGCTTTATGGTATCGCAGTGGCCCTGAGGACTTTGGAATAGCAAGGTAGGCCTTAGCCTCGGCACGATCTGGCTATTGAACAGGATGCGGTGGCAACAACGTAGAAGTTGCGATTACCCACCATCTCGCCTTTACCGCAAACCCTAACGAATCGGATCAAAAAGCGCGTCTTTGGCCGCGCAGTCCTTGATCACATCCCGGCCACACGGCACCGGATCAAGTTCGCGCGACAGGCACAGGCGCACCTCTTCGATATAGCCTTGTTTGCAGGTGACGGTGATCATGTTGCGCTCCAGGCCCGGATTGGCCTTCAGAAACGCCTCTTCCACGACCGATGCGGGCAGCTTCACAGATGTGTCCAACTGGCGGAACACCTTTGGGCGCTCCACCGACCTATAGGCCTGCCGCGACAAGATGTAATAGTCCGAAGCGCTGAGGCCCGAGCAGGTGCCGTGCTTCTTCCACTGATGCCAGGCAAGGCCGGAACTGCCCTGAATATCTTCCATTTCACGGGTCATGGTCCGCGTCGGCGGGGCCTCAGCCGTTCGACAATAAGATGGCCAGCCCTGATGGAATTGCGGCCAAAGCCCGTGTAGAATCCAGCCGTGATCATGCCGTACAACGCATTGATCGGACCCACGCGCGTCGCCTTCGCGCGCACACCAGTTCGGCGACCAGCTAAGTGCCAGGACATAGTAGTCGAACTCACCCGGTTTTTCACCCTCGGCCAGCGCCGTCATTGCACTGAAAACCCATAGAACCAGCCAGCGCATTCGCCTCTTCCCTTCTTGCCCTGCCGCGACTATATACAGCCCAAGTTCCCCGACAACGGAAACCTGCCCCAAGATCACGGGGCCGCCGAATTCCGGCGACGGGAAAGATGTATGCATAGGAGACGGGCTGATGGCAAAACCGCTTATGGCCAAGGCAACAGCCGTATGGCTAGTAGACAACACAACGATCAGCTTCAAGCAGATCGCGGATTTCGTAGGAATGCACGAGTTGGAAGTGCAGGGCATCGCCGATGGCGACGTGGCCGCTGGCGTGAAAGGGTTCGACCCGATCGCCAACAACCAGCTTACGCAGGAAGAGATTGATGTGGCGCAGGGCAACCCGCTGCACAAGCTGAAGCTCAAGTTCAACCCCGCTGCCAGTGGCGAGGAAAAACGTCGTGGCCCGCGCTATACCCCGCTGTCCAAGCGTCAGGACCGTCCGAACTCGATCCTGTGGCTGGTCAAGTTCCACCCCGAACTCAGCGACGGTCAGATTGCCAAGCTGGTCGGCACCACCAAGCCGACCATCCAGTCGATCCGCGAGCGGACGCACTGGAACATCTCGAACATGCAACCGATTGACCCCGTCGCTCTGGGCTTGTGTAAACAGTCCGAGCTGGACGCAATCGTGCAGAAAGCCGCCGCCAAGAAAGCCGCTGAAGGTGGCGTCATGAGCGATGATGAGCGCCGCAAGCTGGTTTCGACCGAGCAGTCACTGGAAATGGACGCAGCGCCCAAAATTCCAACGGCGATCGAGGGTCTCGAGACCTTCTCGTTGTCTGATGACTCCCCCGAGGAGAAAGAAGAGCCGATCATCGACGCCGACAGTTTCTTCAACTTGCCCAAAGGCGAGGCCGAGGATGAAGACGAAAGCGATCCGCGTTTCTGATACGCAGACAGCCCCGGTCAAACTGGCCGGGGCTTTTTTGACGAGACTCTGATGCTGAACATACTGTCTGCCATTTTTGGCCCACACCGCGCCGTGACAATCTATGCCTTCCTAAGAACCTGGGGCCTGCTCGCGTTCGGTGTCGTAGGCGTTATCGCGGTTGCCGCAGCCCTGCTGTTGCTGAACGACGACGGCACGCATGAACACGAAGCCTTCATGACCGTCCCGGTTCTGTCCGCCACCGCTATCAACGGCGACCTCAAGAACGGGGTGATTGCCTCGGTACGTTTACCCGACGGGTCCGCGACGTCGATCACTTCGACCGAGGCCCCGATTTCCCAGACCGTCGGCCAAAGCGCCTGTGTCGAAAAGCGGGTCTATGTGGAAAGCGGTGAACCAAGGTATCGCTTCAAACTTCCGCGCTATTGCGAAGCAAGCTGACAAAGCAAAACCGCCCGGTGTCCACACCGGGCGGTTTTTCCTTCAGATCATCTGAAAGATGATCCCTGCGATCACTGCGCCGACTATCCCCAGGCCCAGATAGGTCACAAACACTTTCGGCCTGACCAGCGACCATACCGCAGCCATGGCCGGGATCGAGCTGACCGCACCCGCGATCATAAAGGACATTGCTGCCCCGGCGCTCATCCCCTGCTCCATCAGACCTGCCAATAGCGGCGGCGCGACGTATGAGTTCAGATAGGCCGGCATCCCAACAAGTGCCGCGATGATTATGGGCAACACGCCGTCTCCTCCGACCGCGCGTGCGATCAGATCAGCGGGTACATAATTGATCAGCAACGCCTCGAGAACATAGGCAAGCGCCAGCCATTTCAACAAGAACAGGCCGTTCCGAAAAAACTCGCTACGAAATCTATTCCGGCGCGCAGGGTCATGCCAGAATTTCCAGACCGGTTTGTCCTCTTGCTTAGGTCCACAACTGCCGCATCCAGTTGGTTGGTAGTTCCGCAAAGGTTGGGTCAACACACCGCTGCGCGTCATGGTGCGCACGACGAATCCGCCAAACAGGCCAAGTGCCACTGCGGCTACGGCTTTTCCGATAGCAAAGGGCCATCCCAATGCGCCAGCCGTAATCAATAGCGTCGGCGGGTCGATCAGCGGAGAGCTGAGCCAGAACGCCATAACCGCAGACAGTGGCGCCCCAAGCGCCAGTAAACCAGCAATGAACGGGATGACCTCGCAGGAACAGAATGGGGCCAACCCGCCAAATAGGGCAGCCAAAAGGATCATCCGCGTTTCGCGGCCTTCAAAGGCTCGGGCCACCATGACTTCGGCACCGGTGGCCTTGAGGTATGACAACAGCAGCACAGCAAACAGAATATATTGGCCGGTATGGGCCAGTGCCTTGCCGGCAAATGTTATCACTTCCGTTAGATTCCCTGGGTCGAGTATCGCCACCGCGATCAGAATGGCGACAATCACCGCCCATGGGGTTTTGATCAGGTCGAAGACAGCTTTGAACGGGGCCCGAGGGCTCTGAGTAAGGTCAGCCATCGTTTGCCGCCTTTCCAGTTTCGTCCGCACAACATTCCGACAGAATGAACTGCGCGAGGTTTCTGAGATGGTCATACCGGGCACGGTTGATCGTGGTGCGCCCGATCTTTTCCTGTTCGACAACATCACCGGCCGCAAGAAACCGGAGGTGATGGGCCAGCGTCGACGGGGCAATGCCGGTTCTCTCCTGGATTTCACCTACGGTGAGCCCGGCCTCTCCGGCGCGAACGAGTGTCTTGAGGACTTTCAGTCGCGCCTCTGACCCCATCGCCGAAAATCCTGCTGCAGCGGTTTCCCACATATCCACAACTCCAATAAACTAGTTTTCTAGTTATATAGAGGTATTGAAAGCTACCGTCAACAAATTCTGATCAGAATTCGTGAAAAGAGCGTGAGTCCAGATTGCTCAATCAATAAGGCCACTCTATAAGGTCTTATGGGGATATCAGTTGATACGTTCTTTCTAGAGCTGAATGGGCAAGGCACCTTGCAGGCCCAGATTCAGCAGATGATTGCAGAAGGCATCCTGTCAGGCCGGTTCCATGTCGGAGAAAAACTGCCCTCGTCGCGTAAACTGGCCTCCCATCTGGGTGTCAGCCGGATCACCGTGACATTGGCTTATACCGAGCTGTTGGCCAATGACTACCTGACGGCCCGGGGCCGATCTGGGTACTATGTGTCGGAAAATGCGCCAGTACCGCCTAAATACACGCCCATCCAACGGGGCACTGAGACCGTGGATTGGGACAAAGCGCTGGCCCGCCGGTTTGTAGATTCGGATGTGTTGCCCAAGCCCTGGAATTGGCGGGACTATACCTATCCTTTTATCTATGGTCAGGCGGACCGAACCCTGTTCGATCATGCCAACTGGCGGCTATGCGCAGTGCGGGCATTGGGGCACAAGGATTTCGAATCGCTGACCCGCGACTATGTCGATCAGGACGATCCGTTGCTGATCGAGTTCATCGCCCGCCACACTCTGCCCCGCCGTGGAATCTCGGCCCGCCCCGAAGAAATATTGATCACACTGGGGGCGCAGAACGCACTTTGGCTGGCGTCGCGCATTCTGCTGACTCACAATCACACCGCCGTCATCGAAGACCCCTGTTACTATGCGCTGCGCAGCCTGTTGAACCATTGGGACTGCGCGGTCGTGCCCATTGGCGTGGACAAGGATGGCCTGCCACCCGAGGCGCTGCCCGATGAAACGGATGTCATCTTCACCACGCCCAGCCATCAGAGCCCGACAACCGCAACCATGCCGATCACCCGTCGCCGCCAACTTTTGGATCGTGCCCGGGATCTGGACGCAATGGTGGTCGAGGATGACTATGAATTCGAAATGGCGTTTCTGGGGGCGCCCTCACCCGCGCTGAAGTCCATGGACCGGGATGGACGTGTCATCTATGTGGGCAGCTTCTCAAAATCGCTGTTCCCTGGATTGCGCCTTGGTTACATGGTTGGATCCGAGCCGTTTATCCGCGAGGCGCGCGCGCTGCGCTCCTTGGTGCTGCGCCACCCGCCGGGCCACATTCAGCGCACGGCAGCGTATTTTCTGTCTCTGGGACATTACGATGCACAGATCAGGCGCATGTCCAAAGAGCTGTCCAAGCGGCGGGAGGCAATGGACAAGGCTATCGACGAATACGGGCTGTCGGTGGCGGGGCGCGGTGTGATGGGCGGATCTTCGATGTGGATGTCCGCCCCCGAACATGTCGACATGTCCCAGCTGGCACGCAGCCTGCAAAACCAAAGCGTTCACATCGAGCCTGGTACACCGTTTTTCGCAGGGCCGGATAGGCCACAGAACTTCTATCGGCTCGGATACTCATCCATCGCGCCCGACCGCATCGCTCCGGGCGTGAAGCTGATCGCGGATGCCATCCAAACGCAGTAGCCCGCGTCTGGACCTAATCCGCATTTCGTTTTGGACCTAACGCCATTCGGTCCCTTGGGCCACAACCGTACCCAAAGGCTGGGCTGATCGTCCGGCTTCATCCACAAATCCGCGGAGACAAATCAGATGAAAATGACCACCGAAGAGGCCTTTGTAAAAGTTCTGCAGATGCACGGGATCGAGCATGCGTTTGGGATCATCGGTTCAGCGATGATGCCGATCTCGGATATTTTTGGAAAAGCTGGCATTACATTCTGGGATTGCGCACACGAAGGCTCGGGCGGGATGATGGCTGACGGGTACACACGCGCCACCGGCAAAATGTCGATGATGATCGCGCAGAACGGACCGGGGATCACCAACTTTGTTACTGCCGTCAAAACCGCCTACTGGAACCACACCCCGCTGCTGCTTGTGACCCCTCAGGCCGCAAACAAGACCATGGGTCAGGGCGGTTTCCAAGAGATGGAACAAATGCGCATGTTCGCGGACTGCGTCTGCTACCAGGAAGAAGTACGCGACCCTTCGCGGATGGCCGAAGTTCTGAGCCGCGTTATCACCAAGGCCAAGCGCGCCTCGGCACCGGCACAGATCAATGTTCCACGTGATTTCTTCACTCAGGTTGTCGATATCGAACTGCCTGCCGTAGTTGAATTTGAACTGCCTTCTGGCGGCGCATCAGCCGTTACCGAAGCCGCCGCGCTGCTGTCGGATGCCAAGAACCCTGTCATCCTGAACGGAGCGGGCACGGTTCTGTCTGCGGGCGGCATCGAAGCCTCGAAAGCACTGGCCGAGCGTCTGGACGCCCCGGTTTGTGTTGGCTACCAGCACAATGACGCCTTCCCGGGCTCGCACCCGCTGTTTGCTGGCCCGCTGGGTTACAATGGCTCGAAAGCCGGTATGGAGCTGATAAAAGAAGCAGACGTGGTTCTGTGTCTCGGCACTCGCCTGAACCCGTTCTCGACTCTTCCTGGCTATGGTATGGAATACTGGCCGGCTAATGCAAAGATCATTCAGGTTGACATTAATCCCGACCGCATTGGCCTGACCAAGAAGGTATCTGTCGGTATTGTTGGCGACGCAGCCACCGTTGCAACCAATATCCTGGCACAGCTGTCGGACACCGCAGGTGACGAAGGACGCGATGCACGCAAAGCGAAGATTGCGGAAACCAAGTCACGCTGGGCGCAGGAATTGACTTCGATGGACCACGAGCAGGACGATCCGGGCACAACCTGGAACGAACGCGCCCGAGCAGCCAAGCCCGACTGGATGAGCCCGCGCATGGCGTGGCGCGCCATTCAGGCAGCCCTGCCGAAAGAGGCGATCATCTCGTCCGACATCGGCAATAACTGTGCCATCGGCAACGCCTACCCATCCTTTGAAGCGGGCCGCAAATATCTGGCCCCCGGGCTGTTCGGCCCCTGTGGATACGGATTGCCATCTGTCATGGGTGCCAAGATCGGTTGCCCGGATGTGCCTGTCGTTGGGTTCTCGGGTGACGGCGCCTTTGGTATTGCTGTAACCGAACTGACCGCAATCGGCCGCGATGAATGGCCCGCAGTCACCCAGATCGTTTTCCGCAACTATCAGTGGGGTGCGGAAAAGCGCAACTCGACCCTGTGGTTCGACGACAACTTTGTCGGAACCGAACTGGACACCAAAGTGTCCTATGCCGGTATCGCTCAGGCCTGTGGCCTGAAAGGTGTCGTGGCCCGCACACAGGACGAGCTGACTGCAGCCCTGAATCAGGCCATTGAGGATCAGAAGAATGGGATCACCACGCTGATCGAAGCCATGATCAACCAGGAACTGGGCGAGCCGTTCCGTCGGGACGCAATGAAGAAACCGGTCGCGGTGGCAGGCATCAGCAATGACGACATGGAACCGCAGGCCGGGGTATAATCCGCGTGAAACCGCTGCGCGCCATTCTCGGGACGGCCAGCGCGTCGGACAAGATCATCGCCCTGTCAGAGGGCGATGATCCCCGCGTCGTGGAAGGTGCGGTCAGGGCCGTAAAAGAGGACGTTGCACGGATCATCCTGATCGGCGACGGGGCCAAAATTTCGGCCCTTCTGGATGCGCATGAAGGATTTGATCCCACTCGGATAGACATTCTTGACCCGGCGCATTCCTCAATCACCCCGGAACTGGCTGAAGCGCTGTTTAATCGCCGCAAGCACAAGGGCATGACCCTTGAAGAGGCAGGGCAACAGATCACCAACAGGCTGACCTTTGCCGCCATGCTGGTGCATCAGGGTATCGCTGACGGCACCGTGGGCGGAGCGGTTGAAACCACCTCTGACACAGTTCGCGCGGCGTTGCAGATCATCGGAACAGCGCCGGGTACAACAATGGTATCCAGCTTTTTTCTCATGCTGTTCTGTCAGGATCATCACGAGGTCAAAGGCGCGCGCATCTTTGCCGATTGTGGCCTGGTGGTGGATCCAAACGCCGAAGAAATGGCGGAAATTGCCCGCGCATCAGCCGCATCCTATTCAGCTTTGACTGGAAACACGGCGCGTGTGGCGATGCTGTCTTTTTCCACCTCGGGAAGCGCCGAACACCCAAAAGTATCCAAGGTCGTCGAGGCAACCCGGATCGCACGTGAAAAAGATCCGAACCTTCTGATCGACGGAGAGCTGCAGTTCGATGCCGCCTTTGTCCCCGAGGTTGCGGCGCAAAAGGCGACGGATTCGCCACTGAAGGGCGAAGCGAATGTCTTTGTCTTCCCCAGCCTGAATGCGGGCAATCTAGGCTATAAGATCGCACAGCGCATCGGAGGGGTTGAGGCAATCGGGCCAGTCCTACAAGGCCTGGCCAAGCCGGCAAATGATCTATCGCGCGGCTGTACGGCAGAGGACATCCTTCACATGATCGCCGTGACTGCTGTTCAAGCGCAACATGGCGAAAACGGAATATAGGTCTCGACAAGTCCGTGAAAAACAAATTTTATTCCGGTTCCCGGCAATACTCGGGGGAATACCGGTCTGCAAACTACAGGGGCGCCTATGAACCAGCCAGTGATTGACACCTCGCCCAAAGTCTCGGACGAGATCCGGCAGACCACCTGTTACATGTGCGCCTGCCGCTGTGGCATCAACGTTCACATGAAAGACGGCAAGGTCGCCTATATCGAGGGCAACCGAGACCACCCGGTGAACAAAGGCGTTCTGTGCGCCAAAGGGTCCGCGGGCATTATGCAGGTCAACGCGCCGTCGCGCTTACGCAAACCGCTGCGCCGTGTCGGCCCGCGCGGATCGGGCGAGTTCCGCGAGATCGAATGGGACGAGGCAATCAGCACCGCCGTCGGCTGGATGAACGAGTTGCACGAAACCGCACCGCACAAGCTGGCCTTCTTTACCGGACGCGACCAAAGCCAAAGCTTCACCAGCTTCTGGGCACAGAATTTTGGAACCCCAAACTATGCCGCCCATGGCGGGTTCTGTTCCGTCAACATGGCAGCAGGCGGCATCTATACGATGGGCGGTGCGTTTTGGGAGTTTGGCCAGCCCGACTGGGACCACACCAAACTGTTCATGCTGTTCGGCGTGGCCGAAGACCACGACAGCAACCCGATCAAGATGGGGATCGGCAAGATCAAGGCACGCGGCGCACGGGTGATCGGTGTGAACCCGATCCGATCAGGCTATAACGCTGTGGCCGATGACTGGGTCGGGATCACCCCCGGCACCGATGGGTTATTCATCCTATCGCTGATCCATGTGTTGATGAAGGCGGGCAAGATCGACCTGGATTACCTCAGCCGTTATACCAACGCGCCTGTTCTGGTGAACGCATCCGAAGGCCCCGAGAAGGGTCTGTTCTTGCGCGATAGTGACGGCAAACCGCTGGTGATCGACCGGGCCACAGGCGAACTCACTGCGTTCGACAAGCCGGGCGTACGCCCGGACTTGTCGGCTACTTACGAAAAGGACGGCGTCACCCATCGCCCGGTTTTCCACCTGATGGCCGAGAAATACCTAAGCGACGAGCACGCCCCTGAGGCCGTGACTGACCGCTGTGGCATCCCGGCCAGTCGCATTCGCGCCATCGCGGCGGAAATCGCCCGCGTCGCCTTTGACGAGGCGATCGAGCTGGATCAGGAATGGACCGATTTCCGCGGCGAAACCCATGCTAAGATGATCGGTCGCCCGGTCAGCTTCCACGCCATGCGTGGCATCTCGGCCCATGCCAACGGGTTCCAGACCTGCCGCGCGCTGCACGTGCTGCAAATCATCCTCGGCACGGTCGAAGTTCCGGGCGGTTTCCGCTTCAAACCGCCCTATCCCAAGCCAGTCGAGGCGCACCCAACCCCGCATGGCGACCGCCGCCCCGGCAGACCCCTGGAAGGCCCGCATCTAGGCTTCCCCCGCGGGCCCGAAGACCTGTTGCTGGACGACTGCGGCACTCCCCAACGGATCGACAAAGCATTCACATGGGAAAACCCGATGTCAGCCCATGGGCTGATGCATATGGTAATCTCAAACGCCGCCGCCGGTGATCCCTACAAGATCGACACGCTGTTCATGTATATGGCGAATATGTCGTGGAACTCCTCCATGAACACCAAAGGTGTGATGGAGATGCTGACCGCCAAGACCGAAGACGGCAAATATGTCATCCCAAACATCATCTATTCCGATGCCTATTCCTCGGAAATGGTGGCCTATGCCGACTTGATCCTGCCCGACACCACCTATCTTGAACGGCACGACTGTATCTCGCTGCTCGACCGCCCGATCTGCGAGGCAGACGCCGCCGCCGACGCAATCCGCTGGCCGGTGATCGAGCCCGACCGCGACGTGCGGGGCTTTCAGTCGGTGCTGGTGGAACTGGCCAACCGCATGAGCTTGCCAGGCTTTACCAACGAAGACGGTACGCCGAAGTGGAAAGACTACGCTGATTATATCGTTAACCATCAGCGAAAGCCCGGTATCGGCCCGCTGGCCGGGTTTCGAGGCGAAAATGGCGACAAGGAAGGTCGTGGCGAGGTCAACCCCGACCAGCTAAATCGCTACATCGAAAATGGCGGCTTCTACGTCGCGCATATCCCCGAAGGGGCGGATTACTACAAACCCTGGAACGCTGCCTATCAGGATTGGGCCGTGGGCATGGGAATCTACGACAGCCCGCAACCCTATCTGTTCCAGCTCTATTCAGAACCGATGCGCAAGTTCCAGCTGGCCGCCGAAGGCCACGGGGACCGGCAACCGCCGGAAAATCTGCGCCAGCGCCTCAAGGACACCATGGACCCGCTGCCGATCTGGTACGAAACCGATCAGCAGGGCAATGAAGGTTTCACAATCAATGCCCTGACTCAGCGCCCGATGGCGATGTATCACTCATGGGGCACCCAAAACGCCTGGCTGCGCCAGTTACACGGGCGCAACCCGCTTTATGTGCCAACCAAACTGATGCGCGAACACGGGATGCAGGACGGCGACTGGGCCAAAGTCACGTCTCCGCACGGGGAAATTACTGTTCCGGTCATGGAGATGGCCGCGCTGAATGAAAATACTGTCTGGACTTGGAATGCCATCGGCAAACGCAAAGGTGCTTGGGCCCTGCAGGAAGACGCACCAGAGGCCACCAAAGGCTTTTTGCTGAACCACCTGATCCACGAACTGCTGCCGTCAAAAGGCGATGGAATGCGTTGGGCCAATTCTGATCCGATTACAGGTCAAGCGGCTTGGTTCGACCTGAAGGTCAGGATCGAAAAGGCAGCGCCACCTTCGGATGCAGAAAGCCAGCCCGAATTCAAACCGATCAAATCACCGGTCGGCACCGGACCAAAAGATCTGGCGTGGAAGGTAGGAAAATGACCCAGCTCCCCCAATCCACAGACAAGAAAATGGGTCTGGTCATCGACCTGGACACCTGTGTCGGCTGCCATGCCTGTGTGATATCCTGCAAAGGCTGGAACACCGAAAACTACGGGGCGCCCCTGTCGGATCAGGACGCTTATGGCGGCAACCCGTCCGGCACCTTCCTGAACCGCGTACATTCCTACGAGGTCCAACCCGAACAGGGTCACGCCCAGCTGATCCACTTCCCCAAATCCTGCCTCCATTGCGAGGACGCGCCCTGCGTCACCGTCTGCCCCACCGGGGCCAGCTATAAGCGGGTCGAGGACGGTATCGTATTGGTCAATGAAAGCGACTGTATCGGCTGCGGGCTTTGCGCCTGGTCCTGCCCTTACGGCGCGCGTGAGATGGATATGGCCGAGGGCGTGATGAAGAAATGCACCCTCTGCGTGGATCGCATCTATAACGAGAACATACCCGAAGTGGACCGCGTGCCATCCTGTGTGCGGACCTGCCCCGCCGGAGCCCGCCATTTCGGTGATCTGGGCGACGCAGATAGCGATGTCAGCAAATTGGTCGCCGAACGTGGTGGCATGGATCTGATGCCTGAAATGGGCACCAAGCCCGTCAACAAATACCTGCCACCTCGCCCTAAAGATCAGATCGAGGACCAGATCGACATTCTCGCGCCCCTTCTGGCCCCGGTTGCCGAAGAAACCAAGGGTTTTCTCGGCTGGCTCGACAAGACACTGGAGAAGCTCTGATGCATCCGGCCCCATCCGTCATTATCTTCACCACCTTGTCCGGTCTGGGCTTTGGGCTGCTGTTTTTTCTGGGCCTTGGGATGCCGGATGTCACCGGGTGGGTGGCCTTCGTATTCTATGCCATGGCCTTTGGCCTGTCGGTGGGTGGGCTGATGGCCTCGACCTTTCACCTGGGCCATCCTGAACGTGCGTGGAAAGCATTCACCCAATGGCGGTCAAGCTGGCTCAGCCGTGAGGGTTGGTGCGCAGTGATCGCCTTGATTCTTATGGGCCTCTACGCGCTGGGCGCTGTCATCTTTGGTCAGCGTTGGGGTGTTCTGGGCGTCCTTGGCGCGTTGTTTTCGCTGGCAACAGTTTTCACCACCTCAATGATCTACACCCAGCTCAAGACAATCCCACGTTGGAACATGAAACTGACACCAATCATGTTTCTGAGCTTCAGCCTTGCCGGTGGCTCGCTTCTGGCCGGTCAGGTCAGCCTTGCCGTCCCTCTGTTGGTGGTCGCTGCCGTTGCGCAGACATTTTACTGGTGGCAAGGGGATAAGGCATTTGCGAACTCAGGAACAAACCTTGGCACCGCTACGGGTTTGGGGCAGCGCGGGGCAGTGCGTGCGTTTGAGCCTCCACATACAGGTACAAACTATCTTCTGCGCGAATTTGTCCACGTGGTTGGCAGGAAACATGCGGACAAATTGCGGGTCATCTCGTTTGTGCTGGCCTTCCTATTGCCGGTCATCCTGCTGATCCTGCCGTTCAACCACTTCTTCGCTCTTCTGGCTGCGCTGTCGCATGTGGCAGGCGTTGCAGTTTCGCGCTGGCTGTTTTTTGCGCAGGCCGAGCATGTCGTGGGTTTGTATTACGGCAAACGGTAAAGAAGGGGGCCAGCCCCCTTCTTGGCCCTAACAGGCCAATTCATCCCCCGAGGTATTTTTGGCCAGATGAAGATCGGATCAGGCCAAGAACACCCCTGGTTACAGCAGACCTGCGTGGTTCATGGCTGCGTCGATGGCTGTTTTGGTGCTGTCGTCCAACGTGGTCAGGGGCGAGCGAACTTCTTCGCTGCATAGGCCCAGCTTGCTGAGGGCGTATTTGGCCCCGACCAGACCGGGTTCGATAAAGATCGCCTCATGCAGAGGCATCAGGCGGTCCTGATAAGTCAGCGCTTTGGCATAATCCCCCTGCAGGGTGGCCTGCTGGAATTCGGCACATAGCTTGGGCGCAACATTCGCCGTGACCGAGATACAGCCCACACCACCATGCGCATTGAAACCCAGCGCCGTGGCGTCTTCGCCCGACAGTTGGCAAAACTCAGGCCCGCAAGAGGCGCGCTGTTGGCTGACACGCCCCAAATCTCCGGTTGCGTCTTTAACCCCAACGATCCTTGGCAACTCGGCCAGCTCACCCATCGTCTGGGGAGTCATGTCGATGACGGAACGGCCTGGAATGTTGTAGATGATGATCGGAATATCGGCACAATCATGTAGGGTGCGGAAATGCTGAATTAGGCCCTTCTGGGTCGGCTTGTTGTAATACGGGGTCACCACCAGAGCGGCATTCGCGCCGACTTGCTGCGCAAATTGAACGAATCGGATCGCCTCGACCGTGTTGTTCGAGCCCGCACCAGCGATCACCGGGACACGACCGGCTGCGGCATTGACAACTTCTGCCACCACCGTTTCGTGTTCTTCATGGCTTAGGGTTGGGCTTTCACCGGTGGTCCCCACCGGCACCAAACCGGTCGAGCCTTCCTGAATTTGCCATTCCACCAAACGTTTGAGCGTGCCCAGATCCAACTCGCCATTCGAAAACGGGGTAACGAGGGCTGGCATCGAGCCTTTGAACATGACACGCTCCTTGCTGTGCGGTTAGCAATTTTTGCGCCTTGGGCAATCACATTCCTAGCAATGTGTGTTGATCCCGCCGGCGCAAGGTTTATCCTAAATGGCTCTATCCTTGGTTGGTTGGGAAATGCAAGGCATGACACGCGTTCTGGCGCTTTTGACAGCGGTGATTCTGGCATCCTTCGGGCCGGCCCAAGCCGACTCGGTGGGCGATCTGCGCGCTGGCATGTATGAAATGCGAAAGGGCGATTGGAACGCAGCGCTGCAAGAGGCAGGCCCGCGCGGATCTGTGTCACGTGACATCATCGTATGGCATTGGCTGCGCGAGGGGTTCGGAAGCTCGGGCGATGTGCTGGTATTTCTGAACCGCAGGCCGGATTGGCCGGGGCTGGCATGGTTACGGCGCGAAAGCGAACCCGCCTTTACTGGGGCTGACCCGGACCGGGTGTTGAAATTCTACGCCGGCACTGCCCCACAAACGGCGGAAGGGGCGCTGAATTTGGCCGTGGCGCTGAAGGCTAAGGGACGGCAGGGTGATGCGCAGGCGGATATCGTCACCGCCTGGCGTACGATGCCGATGGGATCGGGCCTGCAGAAAGACTATATCGAGAACTTCGCGACATTGCTGAATCCCCACCACGCGGCGCGACTAGACCGGATGCTGTGGGATGGTCATCTGATCAGCGCAGGACAAATGCTGCCATTGGTGAATGAGGATCAGCGCAAGCTGGCCGAGGCGCGGATTGCATTGCAAAAGCGTGCGCCGGGTGTTGATGCCAAAGTAGGGGCGGTTCCCGAATCCGTGGCCGGATCGGCGGGGCTTGCCTTTGACCGCTTTGTCTGGCGAGACAAAAAGGAACTGGATGACAGTGCGATTGACCTGATGCTAGCGCGGTCATCCAGCCCGGATGCTCTGGGCGAGCCAGGCAAATGGGCCGAGGGCCGTCGCCGACTGGCACGGCTTGAGATGCGCAACGGTGATATGAGCCGCGCATACAAGATTGCCTCTAGTCACCATATGACGCCGGACATGGGCTATGCCTATGCCGATCTTGAATGGCTTTCCGGATTCCTTGCCCTGCGTCGGTTGAATGATCCGGCAACGGCTGTGCGGCATTTCCAGAACTTCTCGGGCGCGGTGCAGTCACCGATTTCCAAGGGACGCGGCGGGTATTGGCTGGGTCGGGCCTATGCCGCGCAGGGGGATGCGGAAAAGGCTTATGAGGCCTATGCCATGGGTGCTGATCACCAGACCTCGTTCTACGGGCTTCTTGCCGCCGAACGGATAGGGCGCCCTTTCGACAGCGATCTGGCAAACCCGCGAAGGGCACCGCACTGGAAACAAGCGGAATTTGCCGATTCCAGCGTTCTGGAAGCGGGGCTATTGCTGTTGCGCGCAGGTGAGGCAAACCTATCCGAGCGGTTCCTGACCCATCTGGTTGAGGGGCTCGACCCCGTTCAGGCAAGCCAACTGGGCGATCTGGTCATCGAACTGAACGAACCACATCTGGCGGTGATGATCGCCAAGCGCGCCGCGACCACCGGCGTTGTCCTGCCCGCCGCGTATTACCCGGTTCATCCCGTGGCAGATCTGGGCCTGCCCATGGCCAAAGAAATGACGCTAGCAATCGCCCGGCGCGAAAGCGAGTTTGACCCGGTTGTCATCAGCGGCGCGGGCGCGCGCGGGCTTATGCAGGTGATGCCCGCGACGGCAAAAGTTGTGGCCCGGAACATGGGCATTCTAAGCAGCCACCAAACCGGAAAACTGACTTCGGACTGGCGATATAACGCCAAATTGGGGGCGAATTACCTGTCCGAGCTGGCAGCAGAATTCAACGGCAATGTGGTGATGATGGCTGCGGGGTATAATGCCGGGCCGGGCAGGCCGATCTCGTGGATGAAACGCAATGGCGACCCGCGCCGGGGTGAGGCCGATATCGTCGACTGGATCGAATTCATACCCTTTAGCGAGACCCGCAACTATGTCATGCGCGTCGCCGAAAGCCTGCCTGTGTATCGCGCACGGTTGGGGCAGCAGGCGTTGCCGGTGCCATTTTCCGAAGAACTGATCGGGTCAACTCTGGCGTCGTTCGCGCCATAAGGTGAACAGTCCGGCGGCAATAACCAATGTGGCCCCTGCAACAACCGCGGGTCGCAAGCTTTCACCAAAGACCGAGATTCCCAGAATGGCGCTCCACATCAGGTGAAAATAGGCAAAGGGCTGCACGGCGCTGGCCTCGGCCATTTCGTAGCACTTAATCAACAACCAATGTCCCAGAACTCCGGTCAGGCAGAGCAGGCCCATCCAAAGCCAGTCACCGCCCTGCATAGGCTCCCAAAACCACACGCCCACGGCCGTCATGGCAACCGCCCCGGCGATGCCGGTCCAGAAAAAACTGGTGGCGGTAGTGTCGCGCCGCGCCGCATAGCGGGTCAGCAGGCCATAGACGGCAAACATCAGGGCCGAGATCAACGGGATCACCGCCCACGGATTGAACACTCCCACCCCGGGCTGCAAAATGATCAGAACACCAATACATCCCACGCCGATGGCTGACCACCGACGCCAGCCGACCTTCTCGCCCAGAACGGGTCCGCTGAGCGCCGCCACCAGCAGCGGATAGCAGATGAAAACGGCCTGGCTTTCAATCAGGCCCAGGATGGTAAAGGCATAAACCGCGACGCAGATCTCTCCGGCCAGAAGCACCCCGCGCAGGATCTGCAGCCCAAGCTGGTTGGTGCGGGCCGTGGCCGCGATACTGCCGGGTGCGCGCAGCGCCTGAGCGACGACAAACGCAGCGAAGAACCAATAGCGGATCATCACGACCATATAGGTGTTATAAGTCCCGGCCAGATGGCGCGAGATACCGTCCTGCAGCGCAAACACCACGGTAGCCGCGATCATCAGCGCGATACCGGCGCGGGTGTTGTTCTGTTGGGTCATGGCTTGACCGCCCGAGTCATGTGGCGCTTGCGCCCATAGCCCGGTGCGCGGGTGACGGTGAACCCTGCGTCCTCGAGCCCGCGCCGGACGAACCCGGCGGCGGTATAGGTGGCCGCAGAGCCATTGGGCGCCGTGTGATCGGATACCTGCTGCATCAGCTCTGCGCCCCAAAGTTCGGGGTTCTTGGCCGGAGAGAACCCGTCCAGAAACCAGGCATCGGCCTGCCCCGACCATGCGGACAAGGTGGACCGCGCGTCGCCCTCGATAACCTCAAGCTGCAGGGTGCCCAGATCGCAGGTACCGCCCTGCCATTGGGACAGGAACCGGTCGGCCCAAGGGGACAACTCAGGAAAGGCGGCCAGAGCACGCGTCATGTCGTCTGGCGCCATTGGATAGGCTTCGAAACTGGTGAATGTCAGCGGGGTCGTTTGGCCAGCCTTTTCCCATTCGGACCAGACAGTCAGCAAGTTCAGGCCGGTGCCAAAACCAAGCTCGGCAATATGAAACCCCGGCGCAAACCGCCCGGGCAGGTCATTGCCCGCCAAAAACACATGCCGCGTCTCCTCCAGCCCGTTCTGCAACGAGAAATAGGGGTCGTCGAAACGGTCTGAGACAGGTATCTGCCCGTCTTTCCAGGTCAGTTCGGCGCGCTGGTCTGCCATCGGGGAATCCTGTAGCTAAGCGGCGCGACACTGAACAAGGAAAAGGGGAATGGCAATGGTCGATGTGACGGTGCGAGGCGCAGGCATTTTTGGCCTTTCGATCGCCTGGGCCTGCGCTAGACGCGGCGCAAAAGTTCAGGTCATAGATCCTTTTGGCCCCGGTGCCGGGTCCAGCGGCGGTCTGGTCGGGGCTTTGGCCCCGCATGTGCCCGAGAACTGGAATGCCAAGAAAGCTTTTCAATTCGAAAGCCTGATCATGGCCGAACCCTTCTGGAAACAGGTTGAGGCGACCGGAGGCGTCTCAGCCGGATATGCCCGGTTGGGTAGGCTGCAGCCCATCGCAGATAGCCGCACGCTGGATCTGGCCCATGCACGTACGGTCACCGCCGCAGAGCTATGGCAGGGGCGGGCCGAATGGCGCGTTGTTGCAATGGATGAGGTCGGGTCGTGGTGTCCTCCCAGCCCTACCGGCTTTGTGATCCACGACACGCTTAGCGCCCGGATGCACCCAAGGCGGGCATGTTCTGCACTGGTTTCGGCGCTGGCGGTGATGGGGGTTGAGGTCAAAACCGATGCGGCCAATCAAGGGCATATCATTCACGCCACCGGGCTTTCCGGCCTGCTAGAACTGAACGACGCCTTTGGCAAAACGGTCGGCAATGGCGTCAAGGGACAGGCGGCTTTGCTGCGGTTCGATGCCGGGGACGTCTCCCAGCTGTTTGCAGATGCCGTTCACATTGTCCCGCATGCAGATGGTACATTGGCCATCGGATCAACCTCGGAACGGGATTATGACAATCCGACCAGCACCGATGCGGCGCTGGATGATGTCCTGGACCGGGCCACACGGGCGGTTCCGGTCCTGCACGGTGCCGAAGTGATCGAACGCTGGGCCGGGATCCGACCCCGCAGCAAAAGCCGTGCGCCGATGTTGGGTGCACATCCGCTGTACGCCGGAGAATTCATCGCCAATGGAGGGTTCAAGATCGGATTTGGTATGGCGCCCAAAGTGGCAGAAGTCATGGCCGAACTGGTGCTTGAAGGGCGCGATGAAATCCCCGCAGATTTTCAACCCGAGGCTTCTTTGTGACCTCCCTCGACGACACCCCAGTTCGCCTGCAACCGGACGATCCGATATTGCCACAGGTGTTACGCCTGATCCGCCACAGCTTTGCATTCATGGAGGGGCGTATAGACCCGCCCTCGTCAATGCATCGCCTGACCGAGGAAACGCTTAGGCAACAGGCCCGCGACCACGAGGTTTGGATCATAGGCAATCGCCCGGATGCGGTCGTCTTTTTGACACCCAAACAGGACTGTCTGTATCTGAGCAAACTGGCTGTGGACGAAACCCGACGTGGTCAGGGGCTGGCACAGCGTCTGGTCGATCTGGCATCCGCGCGGGCGGTTGAAATAGGTTTTGCGACGCTGGAACTGAAGGCACGGGTCGAATTGGTCGAAAACCATGCCTCCTTTGCCCGGATGGGCTTTGTCAAAACGGCGGAAACGGCGCACCCCGGGTTCACCCGGGCGACCTCGATTACCATGCAGAAACATTTAGGCTGAGGCTTCGGCAATCATACATTGGCGCCCGTCTGCCGCACGCACCCACAGGGTATTGCCCCTCCGGCACAGGCTCGCAGTTTCGAAATGCATCAATGCCGAGGTTGCGCGGAAAGAAAACTGCGCCAATGGGCCCATCACATCTTCCGCAAACAACATCAGGTGCTGCGCCAAAAGCGGGCCATGCACGACCAGCCCGGCATATCCTTCGACATCACGGGCATAGTCGATGTCATAGTGAATGCGGTGTCCGTTAAATGTCAGGGCCGAGTAGCGAAACAGCATTGTGCTGTCGAAGGACAGCTCGCGATGTTCGGTTTCATCCTGCCTGGCCAGTGGTGCCGGAGGGGTGGCCGTATCTGCCGAGGGGTCTTGGCGGTAAACCAGATCCTGCCATTCGGTCAGGCGCAGCGCACCGCTCTGCCAAACCTCGTGGCGCAACGTGACAAAGCCCAAGGGGCCGGTGCGTCCCGATTTCGAACTCGAACTTTCACATAGCGATCGCCGTTCGGCTAACTGACCTGCTATCAGAGGCGCGAAAAACTCCAAGCGTCCGCCTGCCCACATTCTGCGGGGTAGGCCCATATCGGGGATCAGGCCCCCGACTTTGGGATGTCCGTCGCGCCCAAGTTGGCCGGGTGGCTGCGGAGTCCAGAAATACAGGTGATGAAAAAACGGCGGCAACGCAGTGCCGCCCCTCACAGTTGCCTGTTTCCCAAGCGCCACCTGCAACGCGCCAGCACGGGCTGCGTCCATCACATCTGTCTGAATTTCCATCGACATAGCGCAAGATTAGGCGGCCTGCCCCATACGGGCAAGCAAACCGGCAGTTTCAGAAACCGGCCTCTGACCGCAAGTTCTGCATCAAGGTCCGAAGGGCGTTTTCATAGCGTTCGTTAACCAGCTTGCCCTGCGCGTCGAATTCGTTCGAACTGTCGGCCAGATGAATTTCCGGCCCTTGCAAGATGCGCGTCTGGAACGGAACCATATAGCTGCGCAGTATCATCTGTGCACGTTCCCCGCCCGCACGACCCGCAGCGGCAGACATCACCGCAACCGGCTTGTTCGCCCAGGGCTTATCCTTGGTGCGACTTACCCAATCCAGCGCATTCTTCAACACGCCGGACGGCGCTTTGTTATATTCCGGCGTCGAAATGATCACCGCATCCGCACGGGCGATCTGACCGGCCAAAACCTGAACGCCCTTGGGGATGCCCTCGCCTTCTTCAAGATCGCCGTCATAGAGCGGCAAGTTCAGGTCAGCCTCGATATGGGTGCCCGGCTCAAACAGCCGCGCCGCCTCGCGAAGCAGTTTTCGGTTGGTGGCATTTTGGCGCAGCGAACCTGACAGGCTCAGAAGGATCGGTTCGGACATAAAGGTCTCCGTTCAGGCGTTTTCCAGAAGGTAGCTCCTGATCACCGCCAGCCAAAGCCCACTTGACGCGCAGTCAATGTGCAAAAACGGGCACCTTGACGGTGCCCGGTCACATCATGTGTTGCCGTTGGGGATGATTTCGATATCAACCCGACGATTCCGCGCCTTCCCTTCGGGTGTGAGATTCGAGGCCGCAGGTCGGTTCTCGCCCAAACCGATGGTGCTGATACGGGCCCCGTTCACACCATTGGCTTGCAGAACATCCGCCACGGACCTCGCCCGACGCTCAGATAGGGCCTGATTATAAGAGGCTTCGCCATCACTATCCGTATGGCCAATGACCTGAACGGCCGAGTTGGGATATCTCACCAAATTCTGACCCACCCGGACCAAATCAGAACGCAATGCAGGCCGCACGGTCGAGCTGTCGGTGTCAAAGGTGATGTCGTTGGGGACGGTAACAATCAGGCGGTCGCCTGCGTTGACGATTGTAATGCCGTCATTTGCCAGCTGCTGGCGCAACTCAGCCGCCTGACGGTCCAGTTGATTGCCGATAAGGCCGCCACCTGCTGCACCGATTGCTCCACCAGCCAGCGCACCCAAAAGCGGATCCGAGTCGTTCGCAATGGCCCCGACACCGGCACCAACCAACCCACCCAAAAGCGCACCCTGTTTGGTATTTTGGTTGGGGTCCGAGGGCAAGTTCAGCGTTCCGGGGTCGGTGCAGCCCGCCAAGAACAAGGCCGAGCAAAGCCCAGCAGAAACAACAAGCTTGGAAATCGTCATGATATCACCTTCTGCTCAGAGGCCCGTTTGCCGGGTCCCATTATTTGGCACAGTATATCGCGCTGCCCCCCCGCAGGCTCAAGCAACAATCAGGTGATATCGGCGAATACCCGCCGTTCAATGGGCCTCGGCAGGGGAACCCCATTGGTTCTGCTCCTGCCAGATCTCCCGCAGCGGCTGCCCTTGGCCGCAGAAATGATCGTCAACCATTTCGCAGGCCCAGACGCGATCGGTCCGAAAATGGCGAAAACCGTTGCGCAATTCGCACCACGCAACCAGCATCGTGCACTCGATATGATAGATCAGGGCAACCGGACGGACGACCCGTTCGGAGCGAACGTCTTGCGAGCTGACATATGTGAGGCGAAGCTTGCGCTCGCCCCGGATGGCTTCGCGGTAATTCACGACCGGGATACAGCCCTTGGCCGGATCATCAACCGGAGCCCCCCAAGGCGCGACCTGCAACCAGTCGGGACTTGCGCGCAGGCCTTCTATTTTCCGGCAAATGCGTTTGGCGGCCTCCTGCAGGGTACTGTCGCCGGTCCGTGCCAGCATTGACAGACCGACCCAAAGCGCCTCGACCTCTTCAGCGTCGAAGTTCAGTGGTGGCAAGTCATAGCCCCGCCGCATCAGATACCCGACGCCGGCTTCGCCCTCGATCGGTGTGCGTTGGGCCTGCAGTGCCGCGATGTCGCGATACACCGTGCGCACCGAGACTTCGAGCTTTTGCGCCAGCATCTCAGCGGTAACCGGAGCGTCGGCGGCACGCAGAATCTGGATGATTTCAAACAGGCGGGACGAACGGCGCATGGCAAACTCCGGTTTCTCTGCTGACACCTTAGCACACCCCCCTGACAACGCGCTGTCAGGAGTGATGCGGGATGCTGGTTCAACAATTCACAGGAGATTACTGATGCCCAGCCTCGACAATCACGTAATGATGACACTGCAACTGGGACGCTGGTCCCAGGACCATACCCTGCGCGCCTTTGAAATCGAACGCGAGATCATGGCCAGCCGCCAGCCCTGCGCCCCAAAGAAACGCACCAGACGGTTTTCGTTGGGCAATCTCAAGCTGCTTTGGACCAATCCCGCCTGAGCCTAGAACCCGGCCTTGGCGCGAAACTTCATCGACGTCCCGCTATCGGGGCTTTTCAGGCGCAATTCCTCGGAATGCAGCATGAGGCGCGGAAAGGCCCGTGCCTCACCTTTTGCATAGAACGGATCACCCAAAATCGGATGGCCCAGCGCCAGCATGTGAACCCTCAGCTGGTGCGAGCGTCCGGTTTTCGGGAACAGGCGTATGCGGGTAGTGTTGCCTTCATGTTTGACCACGCGCCAATCCGTCACCGCAGGTTTACCAGTGTCATGGCAGACCATTTGGAGCGGCCGGTTGGGCCAGTCTACAATCAACGGCAGATCAACAGTTCCGGTCTTTGACTCTACCATGCCCCAGACGCGGGCAATATAGGTCTTGCGAGTCTGACGCTGTTCAAATTGCATGCTCAGATTGCGCTGCGCATGGGGCGTCTGGGCAAAAACCATCACGCCCGAGGTATCGCGGTCCAACCGATGCACAAGCAGCGCCTGCGGAAACGCCGCCTGCACACGGGTCAGCAGACAATCGGCCAGATGCTCTCCGCGACCCGGTACGGACAAAAGCCCCGAGGGCTTGTTCACCACAATCAGATGCGCATCTTCGTGCAGCACATCCAGCGGTGTTTTCGGGGGATCGTAGGTCTCGCTCATGCGGGTCTGCCTATCGCAAGCGACAACCTCCCGCAACGTCGCGCTTGCCTGAACTGAATAGTTCAGCAAATGATGCGACAACTCGGAGGAGAAACCATGCACCCGACAATCGAACAACTCAAAGATGTCATCACAAAAGGCGATGAAAGTCTGATTCACGAGTTTCTGGCCGAAGACGTGCGTTTTCTGCCGCCGACCTACTACAGCACCTGGGCCGGGCGCGAACCCGTGGCGGCTCTGCTGGGGCATGTGGGGCAGGTATTCTCGGACTTCAGCTATCGTCGGATCATGGGTGAAGGCAAAGACTGGGCGTTGGAATTTCAGTGCAAGGTTGGTGATCTGGATGCGGTTGGTGTGGACTTGATCCGGCTGAATGATGAAGGCTTGATCGAAAAGTTCGAAGTGGTCATGCGCCCACTTAAAACTATTGCAGCCCTGCGCACCGAGATGATGGCACGCGTGGCAAAAGACCCTCGCTTTATCAATTTTAAGGACGCTTTGGGTTGACCAAGCCTGCCCGGATCGGAGCTGATCAGTTTCTGAGATTACCGCTGTTGCCACTATTGGCGGCACAGGGGATTTCAGTTCGACGAAAGGCGCGGTTCCTGCCCGAACCGACCGGGCCGCGCGAAGGCCGTGAAGGGCGCGGCCCGCGTTTGCGGTTGCTAATCGCAGGCGACAGCTCGGCAGCAGGTGTTGGCGCTGGCACCCAGGCGCAGGCTTTGTCCGGGCAGTTGGTCGCACAGCTAGCAAAAAGCCACAGTGTCGAATGGCGGCTCGAGGCTATGACAGGGCATACAACGCTGGATACACTGAAACGCCTTGACGGTCTGACAGATCAATTTGATGCCGCCATTACGGCGCTTGGCGTCAATGACGTCACCCGTGGCGTCACTAAAAAGCGGTTTGTCGAACACCAATCCCGTCTGATGCACCTGATCACCGACCAGCTTGGAGCCCGGCGTGTCATTGTAACGGCCGTTCCCCAGATGGGTCGGTTTCCCGCCTTGCCGCAACCGCTTGCCTGGGTGCTGGGGCGTCAGGCAGCCCGGCTGGACCAGGGATTGCAGCAGGTCGCTACTGAATTCCCTCAGATCCGCCATTTGTCGATTGATCTGCCCGACGACCCGGCGCTGGCCGCCTCGGATGGGTATCATCCCAGCCCCAAAGCCTATGCGATCTGGGCGCATGAGGCCGCCGAATTGTTGCGTCAGGCCTGAGCGCGTATCTGCCGGATCATCGGGATCGAATAGACCACAAGTGCGGCCCAGATCAGCGGAAACGCAATCATGCGGCCACGGTCAATCTGCTCTCCAAAAACCGCGATGGCAGTCACAAAAATCATGGTCGGCGCGATATATTGCAGGATGCCCATCGTCGACAGGCGCACCAGCTTGGCGCCATTGGCATAGATCAACAGCGGCACTGCGGTCACCACCCCTGCCCCGGCCAGCAGCATGGTGTCGGTTGCGACCAGCCCGAAATGCCCCGTCCCGTTGACCCCCAGCCAAGTCACATAAACCAATGCGGGGATCAGAAGGATCAGCACTTCCAGCAAGAACCCCTGATTTGGCCCGATGGGGAGTGAGCGTTTGAAGAAGGCGTAGAACCCCCAGCTGAACATAAGCCCCAGCGCCGCCCAAGGCAGGCTTCCGGCCTCTACAACAAGAACCAACACCCCGGCTGCGGCCAACCCAACAGCAATCAGCTGCGTCCGGTTCAAAGGTTCGCGCAGCAGCACCGCGCCCAGCGCGATACTGAACAGCGGATTTATGTAATAGCCCAGCGCTGCGTCCAGCGCATGCCCACTGGCTATGGCCCAGACATAGATCGCCCAGTTCACCGATATCAACGCAGCCGTCAGACAGGCCATGCCCAGCATCTTGGGATCGCGCAAAGCTGACTTCAGATCCCGCGTCCGGCCCAGTGCGATCAGCAATAGCCCGGCCAAAGGCACCGACCAGATGATACGATGCGCCACAACCTCAACCGGCGCGATATGGGCCATCGCCTTCATGTATAAAGGCAAAAACCCCCACAAAACATAGGCCGTAACCGCCAGAACAAGGCCTTTTGGCGTATCGGCATTCTGTGTGGGTGTTGCGTTGGCCATTGCGGGTCTCCGGGGGGTACCGGTCGTCTTTACGGTAATCCAGACATGCTTGGGAACCGCGAAAACTGTGAAGCGGCCCATCAGGATATTTGATATGTGAGACCAGAACAAAGCCGGAGCGCCGCAGTGCTCCGACAATTTGATTACACTTTGACGCGTTCGGATTTCGGATCGTACATCGGTTTCAACGACGCCTCGGCCATTACCTTCACGCCGCACACGTCGATCTCATAGGTTGACCCCAGAACATCCGCCGCCTTCTCACCCTCGCAGGGCACATAGCCCATACCGATAGCGCCACCCAAAGTATGACCATAATTGCCCGAGCTGAGATAACCGACATATTCCCCGTCCCGCACGATCGGTTCATTATGGAACAACAGCGGTTCCGGGTCGGTCAGGCGGAACTGAACCAGGCGGCTTTTCGGCCCGCTTTCCTTGCGGGCAATCACTGCCTCGCGCCCGATAAAGTCACAGCCTTTGTCCACCTTGACCGCAAAACCAAGCCCGGCATCCACGACGTTGTCCTCGCACGTGATGTCATGACCAAAATGGCGAAAGCCCTTTTCGATCCGGCAACTGTCCATCATGTGCATGCCACAGAGTTTCAGGTCCATGTCCTGACCGGCCTCATGCAGCGTCTCGAACACATGGCCCGCCATATCGGCGGACATGTAGATCTCCCATCCCAGCTCGCCCACATAGGTCACCCGATGAGCGCGGGCCAGGCCCATGCCAATCTCAATCTCTTGTGCGGTGCCAAAGGGGTTGGTCGCGTTCGAGAAATCCGCCGGCGAGACCTTTTCCAGCAAAGCGCGCGCATTGGGGCCCATCACGGCCAAAACGCCTTCGCCAGCGGTGACATCGGTTATGACCACGTTGAAGCTACCCACATGGCGCATCATCCAGGTCTGATCCGCCAGCCGCGTCGCCGCCGGGGTCACGACCAGATAGGCGGTCTCGGTCAGACGGGTCACCGTCACATCCGCCTCGATCCCGCCGGTGCGGTTCAGGAACTGGGTATAGACGATCTTGCCGTTCGGCACTGAATAATCGCCGCCCCCGATATAGTTCATGAACGCCTCGGCATCCGGTCCTTCAACGCGAATCTTGCCAAAAGAAGACATGTCGTACATGCCCACATTCTCGCGCACCGCGCGGTGTTCAGCAGCTGAGTTCTCGAACCAGTTCTGACGTTTCCAACTGTACTGGTATTCGCGCTCCTGCCCCGGATTTGCGTACCAGTTTGCACGCTCCCAGCCCGCCAGTTCACCAAAGACCGCGCCCTGCTCTTTCAGATGGTGATGGAACGGGGTGCGCCGAACACCGCGCGCAGTGGCTTTCTGGCGATAGGGGTAGTGGTCGGCATAAAGCAGGCCCAGCGTCTCTTTCGAACGCTCAAACAGATATTGTTTATTGCCCTGAAACGGCTGCATCCGGCTGATATCCACATCGCCCAGATCAAACGGTTTCTCGCCGCTATCCATCCATTCCGCCAGCGCCATGCCCGCACCGCCCGCAGATTGAATGCCGATCGAGTTGAAGCCCGCCGCGACCCAGACATTGTCCATCTCGGGCGCGAGACCGAGGTGATAGGCATCGTCGGGGGTAAAGCTCTCTGGTCCATTGAAGAATGTATGAATCCCAGCTTCGGCCAGCATCGGCATCCGGTTACAAGCCGCTTCGAGGATGGGCTCGAAATGGTCGAAATCCTCGGGCAACTGGTCAAACTCAAAGCTTTCCGGGATGCCGTTCATCCCCCAGGGCTTGGCATTGGGCTCAAAAGCACCCAGCAGGATTTTGCCCGCATCTTCCTTGTAATAGGCGCATTCATCCGGCACCCGCAGAACCGGCAGTTGCGACAGTCCGTCAATGCCTTCGGTGACGATGTAGAAATGTTCGCAGGCGTGCAGCGGGACGTTCACACCGGCCATGCGGCCGACCTCGTGCCCCCACATGCCGGCACAGTTCACCACCATGTCGCATTCAATATGACCCGAAGCGCTGCCGTCATCGGCAACCCAGTCCACACCGGTCACAGTGCGACCTTGTTTGGTGATGTCGGTGACCTTCACCCGTTCCTTGGTAATGGCACCGCGTTGCCGCGCGCCCTTAGCCAGGGCCAGCGCGATATTGGCCGGGTCACCCTGCCCGTCCAGCGGAAGATAGACCGCGCCCTTGACGTCTTCGACATTCAGATGCGGATACATTTCCTTGACGCGCTCATTGGAAATCTCTTCGACCTCAACGCCAAAGGCACGTGCCATGGCAGCCAGGCGATAGATCTCTTCACGGCGTTCCTCAGTCAGCGCCACGGTGATCGATCCACAGCGCCTAAGCCCGGTGGACACACCGGTTTCCTCTTCCAGCGCGCCGTAAAGCTCCTGCGTGTATTTCGCCAGTTTGGTCATGTTGGACGAGGCCCGCAGCTGAGCGATCAGACCCGCCGCATGCCATGTGGTGCCGCTGGTCAACTGCTTGCGTTCAAGCAGCACAACATCGCTCCAACCTTTCTTGGTCAGATGATAGGCAACCGAGCATCCGATGACGCCGCCGCCGATGATGACAACTCGGGCTTTGTTTGGAAGATCAACCATCCTGAGGTCTCCGCTGAATCAGGTTTTGGGCACGTTGCCATGGAAGATCGACAATAAATGCACCAAAAGCGTCATGTTATGGGCGATTTTCACCTATGTGACGCAGCCCGTCTTTCGCGCCTCAGAACAAAGGGCGTGACCCCGAAAAAGCTTTTGTAAACCGATGAGAAACCGTTCGGAAAGCCGCAGGCCAGACCGATTTCCCGAACGCTCATCGTGGTGTTCAGCAGCAGGTTGTTAGCCTTCGCCAGCCGCATCTCGCGATAGAAACCGTTTGGGCTGGTGCCAAAGAAAGCTTTGAATTTTCGCTCAAGCGATCGGTTCGAAAGATTTAATGCCTCGACAATCTGCTGGATGGGTAAGGGGTCTTCGATATTGGCCTGCATCAGCTTGATACATTGATCCAGCTTGGCGTCCCCAGTAGCTGTCAGTTGCGCCCCCGAGAAAGGCTGCATCGATGAAAAGTCGCGGATATTTTCGTGCAGCATGATATTGGCCACCGTCATCTTGGCAGGCCCCGAGATGTGGCGTCCGATCACGGACAAAGCAACATCGGTTGTCGCCTCCATCCCTGCGCAGGTCACGACCTGGCCCTGTTCTGTGGCTATCGACAGCTTCGCCTCGAACCGGGCCCCGCGTTCACTCAGGAAAGAGGCGTTTTCCCAATGGGTCGCCATGTCTGCGGTGCCAAATTCGTCAATATAGCGGCTGGCAGCTTCGGCCAGCAAAAAGACCTGAGCGCCTCGGAACGTATAGTCCGATACAACCCGTCCGATAGACAGATCGGGGTGGTCAGGGTCGGAATTTCCGATCACAAACAGATAATCCGCCTTGGGATGGGTTGATACGGGTTCAGTTTGGACCGTCGCATCGCTGCTGCTGGCAATGGGCCCACCTTTCAGAGACCGATAGGTAAAGCTGAAGGGCGGGTTGGGGCAGACGCGGTTGGCCAGCCTCAGAACCTCAATCAATGCGGCAAGCTCCAACAGCACATAGCCCGGCGCGACCAGAACATCGAAATGTATCTGCGCCTTGTCGGTCAAGCTATCTGGTCGTTGCCGCATCTTTACCCCCTTCAGACGATGCTGTGGCCAGCAGCGCACAGCCGATCTGCCAGTCGCTGAATGTGATCGGGACCGACTTCGCAGCATCCGCCGATGATAGTTGCACCCTGCGCCACCCACCCCATCGCCTGATCAGCATATTCATCCGGCCCAAGGTCGTGGCGCTGTTGCAGCGCATCGACGGTTGGGGCGTCTTGTAGAAATTCCTGGGTAATCCCGGTGAAGCCATTGGCATATGCCCCAAACGGACGCCCGAAGGTCGCGATAATATTCAGCGCAGCGGGCACCGCCTCGGGGCGCGAGCAGTTGATCAGCACGGCCTCAGGCGTAAAGCGATCAACCAAAGATGCTATTCCCGACAATGGCTCACCCGACCGAAGCCGCGTCCCATCATCATCCATCACGGACAGCGCCAGCCAGACCGGCTTGTCTGCCTGTTCCGTTCCACGCAACGCGCCTTCGGCCTCTTGCACCGACGACACGGTTTCGATCAGGAACAGGTCAACGCGATCTGCCATCATCGCCACCAGTTCGGAGAATTTCTCTGCCGCCTCTTCGACCTCTGGATTCAGGTCCGGCCTGTAAGAGGCGAGAAGCGGACCCAAAGCCCCAGCGATGCGCCTACCCGCGGGCCGCGCACGCTCGGCCTGCGACAGGGCCGCCTCGATCAGACCTGGCAGCTGATCACCCAAGCCGACACGGTCCAGACGCGACCGGTGAACAGCATAGGTATTTGTCGTGGCCACAGTCGCACCGCGTGAGAAATAATCCGCATGCACATCCCCGACCAACTCGGGATGGTCCATCATCACCCGGGTCGACCACAAAGGCGTCGGCGCATCACCGCTGCGTTTGACCAGTTCCTGTCCGATAGACCCATCCAGAAGGGTTATATCTGCCATCAATGAACCTCCTCAGGGAACCAGAACCAGTTTTCCCGGAAACGTTTTTGACTGAAAGTCCTCTTGCGCCGTCGCAATGTCTTTCAGCGGATAGGTTTTTGAAATCAGGGGCTTGATCCGCCCCGCATTCATCAGTTCGACCAGGCGACCGAAGACTTCGAACGGCTGATGGGTGCTGCCGTGAATGGTAATGTCGCGCAGATAGATATCCCGCAGATCGGCTTGAACAATCGGGCCAGCAATCGCACCCGCAACGGCATAGTGACCGCCCGGTTTCAGCGCCAGGATCAGGTCAGCCCATGCAGGTCCGCCCACCACGTCAATGACCACGTCGAACATGTCGGTGGGCAGCGACGCATCCCGGTTGAACGTGGCGGTCGCGCCCTGGCTTTTCACCGCTTCGGCCTTGGCCGCACCGGTCACGCCCCAAACCGAGGCACCGCGCAGCGCCGCCAGTTGCACGGCGGCAAGGCCCACACCGCCCGACGCCCCGGTGATCAGCACCTTTTGCCCGGCAGTCACAGCGGATCGGGTCAGCAAAGCCTCGGCAGTTCCGAAGGCGCAGGGGATAGCGGCAATTTCAATATCGGACAGGGGTGAGGCGCTGACATCGTAAAGGTCATCGGCCTGCACCAGACAATATTGCGCAAAGGCGCCGTCAATCTCGGACCCAAGCACGATGAAGCCTGTCGGGTTGCCCGGTCGCGGACGTGGCAGGTTGATCGGACAGGTCACGCGCTGGCCTGAAGTGAACCCAGTCTCGGGCCCTGCGATTTCGACGATGCCGCAAAGGTCGCCGCCCTGAATGCGCAGGAAGTTCAACGCGCCGCCCCAGCCTCCGGCTTCGACCTCTTGATCCACGGCATCTGTGGCGCCGGTCACGTCCGAGGAATACCAGCCGATACGGGTGTTGATATCGGTGTTGTTCACCCCGGCTGCGGCCACACGGACCAGAACCTGCCCCGGCGCAGGGGTTGGGACGGGTATATCGTCACGCCATTCCAGCGCCTCGGGCCCGCCGTGACAGGTCAGGAATACACCGGACATCGTTTTAGGCAGTGTCATGATCAGACCTCGTCATCGGGATGAGGCGGCACAGAGCCCATCGGGACAATGTCATACCGCGCGTTCAATTCGGCCATTTTCACCTCATCGGCGAAGTCCGCCTCGGTCATCTTGGCCAGCTCAGCAAGGAAGCCGTCAAAACCGGCAGGCTGGAAAATCATCAGCATCTTGGCAGGTGCTTTACCAGCAACGCGGCAGGCATGCGGCATACCGGGCGGCACATGCATCGTGCTGCCCGGCCCACAGCGATGCCAGTCGCCATCAACGTAGAAGTCCACTTCGCCTTCCAGAAAATAGAAGCTTTCGGCATGGGTTTCATGGCGATGAAGGCCAAGCGCAAAGCTGGCCTTCAGATTGTCTTCCATGAGCGTATAGGCGCCATCAGTATCCCGGGTCGAAACCTTCACAAATGTGTGGTCATTTTCCCAGTCATAATTGAGGCCCTCTCCGGGCCCCAGTTTTGAATAACGCGTGCTCATGCAGGTCTCCTTCGGGCGATCAGGCGCGCAGCCGCTCGTTTTCTGGATCCCAGAGCGGTTTATCGTCCTGTACCACGGCGCGCCGCTTTTCACCGAAGATTTCGATTTCAAGCTCGGTACCTGCCACCGCCAATTCGGGACGGATCATGCCCAGCGCAATGGATTGGCCAACGCGATACCCCCAAGCGCCCGAGGTGGTTTCGCCAACGATCTCGCCGTTGTGCCAGATACAGGACATGTAGGGTGCATCCGCGTCACCTGCCTCGACCAACATAGTGGCAAACGCCTTTTTCACGCCCTGCTGCTTTTCGTTCAGGATCGCGGCCTTGCCGGGGAAGTCCTGCGGTTTGTCAAGTTTGACGAACCGTTCCAACCCGCCTTCCAACAGAGAGTAATCAGTGGACAGATCGCCTTTCCAAGCCCGATAACCCTTTTCGATGCGCAGAGAGTTCAGGGCGTACATCCCGAACGGTTTGGCACCAGCGTCAAGGATCGCGCCATAGATCGCGGGCATATGGTCGTTCAGCGCGTGAACCTCCCAGCCAAGTTCTCCTGCAAACGAGACGCGGATCAGGAATGCGGGCTGACCTGCAACCGTGGCCGATTGATGGGTCAGCCAGCCACTGGACAGGTCCGCATCGCTCAGCCCCGCCAGAATGTCGCGCGATTTTGGACCTGTCACGATCAGCGTGTCACGAGTGGTGGTGACATCCTCGACGGTGACGCCAGTGGGCATTGCCTCGGTCAGGATATCGCGGTCATGCCATTGCGCTGTAGCGGCCGTGATCATGACGAACTCGTCATCGCCGAGGCGGATACAGGACATTTCGGTCAGGATCCGGCCGCGACCATCTGAGATATAGACCAGGTTGATGCGACCCACCTTGGGCAAACCGCCGGTAACCAGCGACCGCAGCGCCTCGGCGGCACCCTCACCTTTTACGATGAAACGCGAAAATCCGGGCAAGTCCAATACGCCGCAATGATCACGGACAGCCTCGCACTCTTCCTTGATCCGCTTCTCCCATGGCCCCGAACGGCCCCAGGTATGGGTCGCTTCTTCAGAGGTATCGTCGCCCGGTTGCGCAAACCAGTTGGCGCGTTCCCAGCCGTTATAGGGCCCCATCACGCCGCCCAATTCCTTGACCTTGGTGTGGACAGGCGACAGCTTTTTGTCGCGCGCGGCGGGCCATTCATGGTGCGGGAAATGCATGGCGTATTCGTTGCCATAGACCTCAAGCCCCTTCTGGTTGCAGTAATCCTGATCGGTGTAATCGGTGTAACGGCGCGGATCGACGGCCCACATATCCCACTCAGTTGCACCATCGACGATCCATTCGGCCAGCACCTTGCCGGCACCACCGCCCTGCGCGATGCCGAAGGTAAAGGTATGCGCCTCAAACGCGTTGGTCACGCCCGGCATCGGGCCAACCAGCGGCAGCCCGTCCGGCGCGTAGGGGATGGGTCCGTTGATCACCCGGCCCACGCCCGAGGTCCCCATCAGCGGCACCCGCTCCATCGCGTCGGTGACGATGTCTTCGATCCGGTCCAGATCATCATTCCATAGCTGGAAACTGAAATCCTCGGGCATCGGATCATCCTCGGTCATCCAGTGGCCCTTGCAGTTGGGCTCATAGGGGCCAAGGTTGAATCCGTTCTTCTCCTGCCGAAGGTAATACGAGATATCCACGTCGCGCAGAAGCGGCAGCTTTTTACCACCATTGGCCTTGGACCATTCCTCGATCTCGGGCACTTCGTCGGTCAGCAGGTACTGGTGGCTCATCACCATGGCCGGAACGGTGCGACCGCCGAAGGGCTTGAACCATTCACCCACACGCTGGGCGTAATACCCGGCGGCATTGACCACGTGGTCCGCTTCGATATCGCCCTTGTCGGTATGCACGATCCAGGTCTTGTCTTCCTTCTGGGTCACACCCGTGGCCGGGCAGAAACGCAGGATCTTCGCCCCCATGTCGCGCGCACCCTTGGCCAGTGCCTGGGTCAACTGCGCCGGGTCGATGTCGCCATCGGTCGGGTCGAACAGAACACCCTCAAGGTCATGAGTTTCCAGGAACGGGTAATGCTCTTTGGCCTGTTCGGGTGTCCACATCTCCATCTCGATGCCCTGATAACGGCCCATCGCCATTGCCCGCTCGAACTCCTGCACCCGCTCTTTCGAATGGGCCAACCGGATTGAGCCGGACTGGTGATAGTTCATCGGATAGTCGACCTCTTCACCCAGCCGCGCATAAAGCTCGGTCGAATAGCGCTGCATGTTCATGATCGCCCAAGAGGTCGAAAAGGTCGGCACGTTGCCAGCTGCATGCCAGGTCGACCCGGCGGTCAGCTCATTTTTCTCCAGCAGAACACAATCGGTCCAGCCCTTTTTGGCCAGATGATACAGGGACGATGTCCCCACCACTCCGCCACCGATAATAACCACGCGGGCTTTTGTCGGAAAATCACTCATGTCTTTCAGTCCCTGTTACTGTGCCTCTTGAGGCAGATCGTCCGTGATGTCGTAGTAATCGCCTTTGTCAGCCACAAATATATGGCGGGCGAGGGTCAGTCCGGTGGGTGCATCCAGCGCCCCCATAGCAATGGCAATCCGATCTTCGTCCTTATGCTGCCAGAACAGGTAAGAGCCGCAGGCGTTGCAAAATCCCCGACGGGCGATGTCGGAAGCACGAAACCAGCTCAGCGTATCGCTGGCGGTGAAGGTGATGTCGTCTTGATGGGCCGAGGTCGAGGCCCAGACATGACCCGACTGTTTGCGGCATTGACCGCAATGGCAGGCCGAGGCGGCAGGAAGATCGCCTTCGATCTTGAACGCAACCGAGCCGCACAGACAGGAACCTGTATGCATTTCGCTTATCCCCTTGCTGCTGGCGCGCTGGTGGTGCCCAGCAACACGCCATAAATGATGAAACAGGTGGCCATGACCCGGCGCACCCAGATGTTGAACACGGCCCCCAGCGCGGCCCGCCCCATAAGCGCACCTAGAAGAGTGAACCCGATGTAGCTGAGCGTTGTGATGATCAGCGCCGTTGGCATGATGACCAACATTTGCTCCCAGATCGGCACATCCGGCTGCACGAATTGCGAGAATGCAGCAAGATAACCCGCGACGCTTTTGGGGTTGATTGTCGCGACGGCCAGCGCGTGCAGATAGACATGCCGTGCAGGGCGTTCGGAAATAGGGGCGGGATTTGCTGCAGCCTTCCAGCCTCGGACACCCAGCCAGATCAGAAACCCTGCGCCCACCAGCTTGGCGATGAAGAATCCGGTGGGTGAGGCCGCGATCAAGGCCGTCACCCCAAGCGCCGACAAAACCAAAAAGGCGCTGGCTTGGGTCAGGATCGCCAAGACACCCAGCATCGCTTTTGCGAAGGGCAGGCTCATCCCGTTCGAGATACAGTTCACCGCGTTAGGCCCCGGTGTGGTTACAAACACCACCCAGAACAGCGCGAATATGGTCCAGGCCTCGAAACTCATCAGTACACCGGAGGTGCGATGACCCAGATGACCACAGCGGGCTCATCATGAGGGTTCGCCCAAATATAGGGTTCGTTCTTGATCCGAAAACTGTCACCGGGCCCAACCGAAAAGCTTTGCGCGCCGATGGTCAGATTCAACTGACCGGAAATCACATAGCCAACCTCTTGCGTGGGGCGGTCCGCCGGATTCTGCATCTTGGAATGCGGCTCAAAGGTGGAATGCACCATCTCAAAATCGTCAGTCAGATCGGGTGACAGCAGTTCCTCGATCAAACCTTCTTCGCCCGACCCCATAGGGCGGCGCGACCCGGCGCGCACGACATAGCCTTGTTCATTGGCGGGGGCGGCAGAATGGGCGAACAGCATGGACATCGGCACACCCAGACATTCCGCGATCTGACGCAGGTCTGAAATTGACGGTTCGGACTTGTCGCGTTCAACCTGGCTGAGCCATCCGACCGACCGGTTCAACCGCTCTGCGATCTCGGTCAGCGTCAACCCACGCGCCTTACGCAATGCGCGAATGTCGGCTCCGAGCGTTGCACTGTGGGGGGCTTGGCTGTTCACCGAACTCTCCGATATCTGGTGAAATTTTCCTCGTGTTTTTCACGATGCCGCGAATCGGTGAAAATTCCAAGCATTTTTTCACTTGGGAAAATCGACGCATTTAGCTATCCGTCAGCTATGTGGATTGCGGTTATATACCTGTGGGTCATCAACGGCCTGACTTTGCTGGCCTTTGGCTGGGACAAGCTGCGCGCCAGACGCAGAAAAAGCCGGGTTCCGGAACGCAGGCTATTGTGGCTGGCGGCACTGGGCGGCAGTCCCGGTGCGCTGGTCGGGCGTTGGATTTTCAATCACAAGTCCCGAAAAGGCCGGTTTTCCCTGTCGCTGTTTGCGATCTTTGCGACTCAGGTCGGGCTGGCATATTTCCTAATCACAGACATTCTGTAGTTGGCTTGATCCGCAAGCCACGTAAGATCCCGATGGGATCTAGGAAATGTCGCAGACATACATATCGGTATCGTCGGTGGAATGAGCTGAGGATCGCGTGAACCCCGATTTCTGTAGCACACGGGCAGAGGCGGGATTGCTGTGCTCGACCCCGGCCAAAAACCGAATGGCGCGGCTCGTGCCGCAGGCCGCGATAAAGCCGGACACAAGTTCGGTTGCATAGCCACAGCCCCAGGCTCGTTCGGCAAACAGATATCCAAGGTGAATGGCTGGTGCGGCCTGATCTTCGGGTTCTGAGGCCAGTATCAGCAGTCCGATCAGCTGATTATTTTGCCTTAGCCGAACAAGAAGAACATCGCTTTCGGTCTTGCGTGCCGCGATCCAGTCGGTCATCCCGCTGGGCGTTTCTTCGACCTGCATCGAAGGCGGCAGGGGCTCAAGAACCGCTGGTGTCAGGACGGTTGCCAACTCGGCCGTCAACGCTGAAAGGCGACCAGCTTCAGAGACTTCCACTTGCCAGTGGCAGACGGCAAGCCGCTCTGTGGTGAATTGGTCCGGGATCATGCCTTGGCCAGTCGCAATTAGTATCCATTCCAGTCTAACAGACGGGCTGATTTTGCGTCAGGCCCCTCTTAACTCGCCCGAAAACGCCTTTGACAATATGGCAGACAGCTTTTCTGCGTCCTCATCCGTGAACGCATCAGGCTGGTCACTGTCGATGTCAAAAACCGCGATGACCTCGCCCGAGGCATTGCGCACCGGAAGCACCAGTTCGGACTGCGTAGACGAGGCGCAGGCGATGTGACCTGGAAACGCATGCACATCCGCCACCAACTGTACCTTTCCGGTCCGCGCCGCGGCACCACAGACACCGCGCCCGAAGGGAATAACCAGACACCCGTGACCACCCTGATAGGGGCCGATTTTCAAAATGCCCGGATCTGTTACGCGATAGAACCCCGTCCAGTCAAACCGATCATCGGCGTGATGAACCTCACAGGCGATTGTCGCCATCAGAGCAACTTGATCTGTCTCGCCTGCGGTTAGGGCGACGATTGTCTTGGTCAGCGTATCGTAATCAACGGTCATGGGGAGCGGGTCCGGTCAGTGATCTTGTAAACAGGTTCTACAGCACCGGACCTATGGTGGAATCGGCCCCGCGTCAAACGCGCTCAATCGCGATTGCAGTCCCCTCTCCACCACCGATGCAGATCGCCGCCACGCCGCGTTTCAGATCCCGCTTTTCCAACGCGTTCAGCAGGGTGACCATGATACGCGCTCCCGAAGCGCCGATAGGATGACCCAGAGCGCATGCACCACCATTCACATTTACCTTGTCACGCGTCAGACCCATCTCATGCATGAATGCCATCGGCACCACGGCAAAGGCTTCGTTTACTTCCCACAGATCCACATCATCATTGGACCAGCCGATTTTGGCCAAAAGCTTTTGCGCAGCGGGAACTGGCGCAGTCGTGAACAATCCCGGAGCCTGCGCATGGCTGGAATGACCCAGAATGCGCGCCCGAACAGAGAGGCCTTGCGCTTCGGCGGCTTCAGCTGACGCCAAAACCAGAGCTGCCGCCCCATCAGAGATCGACGACGCGTTGGCCGCCGTCACCGTTCCACCCTCGCGAAAGGCCGGTTTCAGCGAAGGTATCTTTTCCGGGCGGGCGGTTTTCGGCTGCTCGTCAGCGGACTGCGTGACCTCGCCTTTCCTTGTGCGGACGGTTACCGGAGTGATTTCGCCGTCGAACGCCCCGCTGTCCTGCGCAGCCAGCGCGTTGGATAGGGACTGCAGGGCGTATTCGTCCTGCGCTTCGCGGGTGAACTGGAACGCCTCGGCACAGTCTTCGGCGAAGGTGCCCATCAGACGACCTTTGTCGTAGGCGTCCTCCAGCCCGTCCAGAAACATGTGGTCGACGACCTGAGCGTGCCCCAAGCGCGCACCCTCACGCATTTTGGGCAACAGGTAGGGCGCGTTCGTCATACTCTCCATCCCGCCTGCGATCATTGTGTTGGCATGGCCCAATGCGATCTGATCGAAGGCCATCATCGCAGCCTTCATCCCTGATCCGCACATCTTGTTGAGCGTCGTGGCCGGGACCTCTTGGCCCAAACCGGCTGCAAACCCAGCCTGACGTGCAGGGGCCTGACCCTGACCGGCTGGCAGAACGCAGCCCATCAGCACTTCGTCAACCGTTTCAGCACCGGCACCCTGCAGCGCGGCCCGGATCGCGGCTCCACCCAGATCGGCGGCAGAAACACCATCGAACATTCCTTGAAATCCACCCATCGGGGTACGTGCTGCTCCGGCGATTACAACTTGCTTCATCTGGGCGCTCCTAAATTCTTGTCATTCAATGGATACCGAATGGTAAGAATTCCCGTCTAGCGTATTTCTACGAGCGATTTCAGTTAAAGGACCGTCACGTATGGGCCTGTCCAGTACTACGACCAACAATATTCAAATAATTACTGTACAATCCAACCGGATTGATGCCGCAATGGCCATTCAGTTCAAAGAAAACATGCGCACGGAAACCGAAGGTGGGGCTGTGCGCGTGGTTCTGGATCTCAGCGGTGTCGAATTCATTGACTCCAGTGGTTTGGGCGCCATTGTCGCCGCCATGAAACAACTCGGGGCTGAACGGCGCCTGGATCTGGCAGGTCTTCAGCCTTTTGTGGAAAAGGTGTTTCGTCTTACGCGCATGGACACAGTGTTCAAGCTTTACCCAACGATGGATGACGCACTGTCCGGTGCGCCGGATTGAACACAAGGAGAAACTGAACAGGCGCTAGGCTAATGTGTAACGGCATCAGTTTCGATTTGAGCTTCGCTGCGACCGAAGTCGAAGCAAGTTCTGGCATTGCCAAGTTGAGCCAGGCACTGTCGTCTAAAGGGCTGCCTGCACACAAAGCGGCTGATGTCAGAATTGCCCTGGCCGAAGCCATTAACAATGTCGTTGAACACGCCTATGCCGGAACCACGCCCGCCAGCGTAAAGGTACACTGCCGCCTGCATCAGAACTGGTTGGAAATCCTCATCTCGGATACCGGCAATCCCCTTCCTGGTTTTCGCGTACCAGAAGGTGCACCTGCACCTCTGGGGCAAAGACGTGAAGACCTGCCCGAGGGGGGATTTGGATGGTTTCTGATCCACCAACTGACCAGTGAAATCCGCTATGACCGTAGCGAAGGCTGCAACCGGTTGTCACTGCGATTCAGTTTTCTCGACGCGGATTAGGGCTATAAAACGTCACAATAAGGCCCTTTTCGAACCATTGTAGCGCCGCAAACAAAGATCAAAGTCTTAACTGTAGCTCAGATAGCTTCCCTCGGCATCGTATGTCACAGCCCCCACCCAGTGAACGATGCCGAGGAACTTCCCCTTTGATTTGACTGGACAATACCCGGACGCGCGATACCTTCTGCGCGATCACACGGGAAGGCAGCGCAATGCGGGATTTTCAGGCACCAGGCAGATCCGAAGTTTTTTCGACCGAAGGGATGTGCGCCACATCTCACCCGCTGGCAGCCCAAGCGGCCCTTGGCATTCTACAGCAAGGTGGCAACGCGATGGACGCAGCCATCGCCGGGGCAGTGCTTTTGGGATTTTGCGAACCACAAATGACCGGCCTGGGCGGAGATTGCTTTGTTCTGTACAACCGCGCCGGAGAAGATGAGGTTCGGGCCCTCAACGGCTCTGGCCGGGCACCGGCAGCAGCCAACGCTGGCAGCTTGCGCGATAAGGGACTGACTGCAGTTCCACTCAATACACCGGATGCGGTCACCATTCCCGGCGCGGTCGAGGCGTTCTGCCAGCTGGCCGAAACCGAGGGCAAACTAGGGCTGGACGCCATCCTGCAACCCGCCATCCGCTATGCAGACCAGGGCGTGCCGGTCGCCCCACGTGTGGCTTTTGATTGGGGCCCGGGTGCTAACACGTTGCAGGGGGCAGCCAGGAACCACTATCTGCTGAAAGGAGACGTTCCAAAGACCGGAGACATGTTCCGGTCCGCCGGGCAGGCAGAAGTGCTGCGCAGAATCGCCAAATACGGACGAGAGGCGTTTTACGCGGGCGAGGTCGCTGAAGATATTATCTCGACCCTGACGGCCATGGGCGGGGTACACACAGCCGAAGATCTGGACGCGACCGCTGCCACACCTACAGTTCCGGTCGCAGGGCACTATCGTGGCTTGGACCTGCTGGAACATCCGCCCAATGGCCAAGGTGCAACCGCCCTTTTGCTGCTGAATATCCTCAAGAACTTTGACCTCGGATCCATGTATCCGCTATCCGCAGAGCGTCTGCATATCGAGGCCGAAGCCTCAAAACTCGCCTACGATGCCCGCAACAGGTTCATCGCCGATCCGGATCATACGACACACGCAGACAGGTTTTGGGACCAGACAACAGCCGATCGACTGGCAGAGCTTATCAATCCAAACCATGCCATGCCCGCTGCTGCCCCACTGACCGAAGCCATTCACAAGGACACGGTTTATATCACGGTGGTCGACAGGGACAGGATGGCGGTATCGCTGATCTATTCGATCTTTCATAGCTTTGGATCGGGTATCGCCTCTGAGAAATTCGGCATTCTGCTGCAAAACCGCGGGTCTGGATTTACGTTGCAATCAGGCCATCCGAACGAGTTTGGCGGCGGCAAACGCCCGATGCACACGATCATTCCCGGCATGTTGAATCAGAAAGGCAAAATCCTGATGCCCTTCGGCGTGATGGGTGGTGCCTTTCAGCCCACAGGACATGCAAAGCTGGTCTCGCTGCTAACCGACGATGAGTTTGCTCTGCAGCAGGCCATAGACGCACCGCGCGCCTTTGCAGACGGACCTGTCTTGAAACTGGAACGCGGAATTTCGCGGAAGGTCGCGCAACAATTATCTGAAATCGGCCACAAAGTTCTGATTTCGGAAACACCTCTTGGCGGGGCTCAAGCGATCCGAATCCAGAAGAGCGGCGTTTTGCAAGGCGCAAGCGATCCGCGAAAAGATGGGTGCGCGCTTGGTTATTGACAGTATGGGCCCGGTTTCACCCGCGCTTCCATTTTTAGTTCAAATGGAAATGCAACGGATATGCGCCGTTTTCAAACGGACCAAACATATCGGGGATATCCGGATGCTCGACCGGTTCTCCGGACTGGTCGGCAATCAGATTTTGTTCAGAAACATAAGCAACATAGAAGGATTGGTCATTTTCCGCCAACAGATGATAAAACGGCTGATCCTTGATCGGCCTGCTGTCTTCGGGAATGGCCTGATACCATTCTTCGGTATTTGAAAACTCTGGGTCCACGTCAAAAATCACCCCTCGGAAGGGATGTTTTTTGTGGCGGACGACTTGGCCCAGCCGGTACTTTGCTTGTGTCTTTAGCATCACGTTTGCCCCCAAAGGTCTTACTACCCGTTTCCTCATAGGAATGCCAATCATTGATCTAAAATAATGGGAAACAGTCTGTGAACCTCTTACTGACAGTACTCGAAATCGTGGCCCCGGTCTTCCTCTTGGCGGGGATCGGGTTTGCCTGGGTCAAACTTGGCTTTGAATACAGGCTGCAATTTGTGACCCGCCTTGCGGTGACGCTCGCCGTGCCCAGCCTGATTTTCGTGGCCCTGATGCAAACCCAGATCCCGCCCGGAGAGCTGACCCGGTTCACTTTGGCCGCCATCATAGGCCATGTCGGGCTGGCGGTCGCATTTGGCGTATTTGTCCGGGCCAGCAAGCTGGAAAGGCGCACCTATCTGGCGCCGCTGATATTCGGCAACACGGGGAATCTGGGCCTGCCTCTGGCCATTTTCGCATTTGGGCAGGCAGGCTTGGGTTTCGCGGTGATATTTCTGGCCGTTACCGCCCTGTTTTCCTTTACTTACGGGATCTACCTGGTGGCGGGAAAAGGCGCTTTCGGCAAGGTAGCACGTGAACCCATGGTTTGGGCTACTCTGCTGGGGGCGCTGTTTCTGTGGCAGGGCTGGCAAACACCTGTCTTCGTGACCAATACGCTGGACCTGCTGGGACAGATGGCGATTCCGATGATGCTGATCACGCTTGGTGTTGCGATTGCGCGGCTGACCACCAGAAAGCTAGGGCAAGCGGTCTGGCTATCGGCGTTGAAACTGGTCGTGTGTTTTGCCCTGGCATGGGCAATCGCAAAAGGGTTTGATCTGGATAAATTCGCGTTCGGCGTTCTGGTGGTGCAGATGTGTACTCCGGTTGCAGTAACCTCATACCTGCTGGCCGAACGGTTCGAGGCGGATTCTGACGCGGTTGCGGGGCTGGTTATGGTCTCAACCCTGATGTCCGTCGGCGCTTTGCCTATAATTCTAGCTATTGTTCTGTAGCGATTGTGATTTCCTAATCGCTCAATCTGCGCTAGAATGAAGAAAAAGGCACGAGGCACATGAGCAGAATTCTTATCGTACTCTTCGGGGTGCTGCTTTTGGCATCCTGCGGGGGTGGTTCCAAACAACCGCCCAGCAAGCTGAATGATGCATGCAGCATTGCACGTGAACGGCCGGAATACATCAAGGCGTTCAAAAGCACCGAACGGAAATGGGGCATCCCCGTTCACGTTCAGATGGCGACGATCTATCAGGAAAGCCGCTATAAACACGATGCGCGCACACCGCATCAATATGTTCTGGGTGTGATCCCGATGGGCCGCCAGAGCAGCGCCTATGGCTTCAGCCAGGCGCTGGACGGGACATGGGATGAGTATCAGCGCGAAACCGGCAAACGCCGGGCCAAGCGGGACCGTATCCGCGACGCTTCGGATTTCATCGGCTGGTACATGAACAAAAGCTATGAGCGGAATGGCATCCAGCCAAGCGACACGCGCAATCAGTATCTGGCCTATCATGAAGGCCATACCGGTTATGCCCGCGGCAGCCATTACAGCAAGACGTGGTTGCTGAACGTGGCCAATGATGTGGATGCGCGCGCCCGGATGTACCAGGCGCAACTGTCAGGCTGTCGTTACTGAACAAACAGCGGGTCAGCGATTGCCTGACCCGCTTCTGTTCTTGTTCGAAAACAAGCTGCTGCTTAGATTTTTTTCGGTATCAAGCTGTCCCAGCAGAACCGTTGTCTGTCCGCCTGCATTATCGTGGATCACCCATTTTCGCAGCTCAACCGGATCGCCAGTGAACATCAGCTCAATTCGACCGGAGTCAGGGTTTTTCGGGTCCTGTGCTGTCACGACAGTGGCCGTTCCGTCAAAGTCATGCCCAACCACCATATTAGCCTGACCCAGATCGACATTCCGTGCCAGAACCAGAGACAGAGGTGTTCGCTTTAACGGATACTGCTCGGGCGGTTGATTGGATTTCGGATCGAAAATCTGAACGGTGCCAGCGCGTGCCAACACAACGGCGCTGTCTGGCGGGTCATATTCGAACCGCATCTTTCCAGGTCGCGCGATCCACAGCTTTCCTGTGCTCAGTGAGCCATCATCATTGACCTGTGTAAATGTCGTCTCGACAGTTTTCAGACCATTCAGGTAATTCGATATCTGCGACAGCGGCAACTTGTCCGCAGCCCAGGCGGCGGGTGTGGCCAGTGTCAGTGCAAGGGCAAAAGCAATCTGTTTCATAAGACCCAGATAAGCACTCTGCCCTTGTTATTAAATATCCTATTGCTCTGGCACCAGGATTTCGCGTTTTCCGACGTGATTTGCCGATGAAACAATGCCTTCGTCCTCCATCTGCTCAACCAGACGCGCAGCTTTGTTATAGCCAATGGCAAGTTTCCGCTGGATATACGAGGTCGAGCATTTGCGATCCTTGATCACAATCGCCACGGCCTGATCGTAAAGGGCGTCTTCGCCATTGGTGTTGCCCCCGGTGTTCAAACCCAGAACAGCGTCGATATTATCAGCCTTTTCCTCGGTCGGTCCATCGACCACACCGCTCATATAATCCGGCGGGCCGAATTGCTTCAGATGGTTGACGATTTCCTCGACCTCTTCATCCGAGACAAACGGACCGTGGCAACGTGTGATCTTCGCACCACCCGCCATATACAGCATGTCACCCTGCCCCAGCAGTTGTTCGGCGCCCATTTCACCAAGAATGGTGCGGCTATCGATCTTTGACGTCACCTGGAAGGAAATCCGGGTCGGAAAGTTCGCCTTGATCGTGCCGGTAATCACATCGACCGAGGGGCGCTGCGTGGCCATGATCAGGTGGATACCCGAGGCCCGCGCCATCTGCGCCAGACGTTGGATGCAGGCCTCGATCTCTTTGCCCGCGACCATCATCAGGTCGGCCATCTCGTCGACAATAACAACGATATAGGGCATCGACTCGGGTGCGAATTCCTCGGTCTCGAACATCGGTTCACCCGTTTCGTCGTCAAAACCGGTCTGGACCGTGCGGCTGAACATTTCGCCCTTGGACAGCGCGTCTTTCACCCGGCCATTATAGCCCGCGATGTTACGCACGCCCATCTTGGACATCTTGCGATAGCGATCCTCCATCTCTCCCACGACCCATTTCAAGGCGACAACCGCCTTCTTCGGGTCTGTCACGACCGGAGAAAGCAGATGCGGGATGCCGTCATAGACCGACAATTCCAGCATCTTGGGGTCGATCATGATCAGGCGGCATTCATCCGGCGTCAGCTTATACAGCAACGACAGGATCATCGTGTTGATCGCCACCGATTTACCGGAACCGGTGGTCCCCGCGATCAGCAGGTGGGGCATCTTGGCCAGATTGGCCACAACGGATTCACCGCCAATATCCTTGCCCAGCGCCAAAGGCAGCGCCTGATTGCCGTCTCCGAAGTCACGGCTCGAAAGGATTTCGCGCAGTACCACCATTTCACGGTTTTCATTGGGCAGTTCGATCCCGATGACCGAGCGGCCCGGCAGGGTCGAAACCCGCGCCGAGAGGGCCGACATCGAGCGGGCAATGTCATCCGACAGACCAATAACACGGCTGGCTTTCAAACCCGGAGCCGGCTCAAGTTCGTACATGGTGACAACCGGACCGGGGCGGACGCTGACGATCTCACCTTTGACGCCATAGTCATCCAGCACATTTTCCAACATCCGCGCATTCTCTTCCAGGGCCTCATCGCTCAGGTGATGGCGCTGAATGCTGGAGGGGTTGGACAGCAGGCCCAGCGGAGGCAGTTCGAAATCGGAGTGCTTTTCTTCGAACGACAACGCGGGCTGGGCCTCGGCCTGGGCCCGGCGCGAGGGTGGCGGGGTGCGGCGCACGGGTTGAGCAACCACCGGCTTGCGCGGCTCGGCCACGGGGATTTTCATCGCCGGGCGGGCTTGCGGCATCTCATCGGCGTCATCCTCGAAAACGGCCTCGTCATCGAAATCCGGCTCGGGCGCAAAATCCTGATGCAACGGTTCCTGCCATTCTGTTTCAGGCTGCGCTGACAGCATCGGCTCGGGCGGCAGCCCGGTTGATGTCACTGGCGGCTCGGGCGGCAGATCGTCCGCAGGCCCTGCGTTCAGGATCAACGGATCAGGTCCACGGCCCCGCCCTTTGGTCAGCGGCAGATCGGGATCGGGCTCAGGATCCATCTCTCCGACTGCAACCTTACGGTTGCGCACAGCGGCAGAAATCTTTGAACGGATTCGGTCCTCGCCCGGCATTTCCTCGTAACCCGCGACAGGTTCACGGTCGATCAGCTCGGGTTCGGGCATGGGGTCCGGGCGACGGATCAGATCAGGAATGCGCGACAGAAGGCCGGTCTTTACCGGTTCGGGCGCTTCCAGAAGCGGCTCGTCATAAACAGGGTCGGCAAAGGCAATCTCGTCGTCGAACACGGCCCCTTCGGCGCGGGCCAACTTGCGTTCGTCCCATTGGGCACGACGTTCGCGCGCAGCCTCCGCTGTTGCAGCAGCCCCACGGCCCAGCAGATTCATCAGTATGTCATAGGACATGACCAGCCCCAGCAGGAAGGCACGGAACCCCTTGCGCACGTCGTCCTTGGTGAAACCAAGAACAAACACGCCCAGCGTCAGCATCCCAATAGCCATCGCCAGAGACATCAGCTTGACAATAAAATGCGAGGATATGGGCAACAAGGTCAGGAAGGCACCCATGACCGTATCCCCAAACAATCCACCCAGACCAAAACTATGCGTTACGCGCCAAGCCTCACCCGGCACTAATGTCGCCGCATAGACCGAGACAATGGCGATCCAGATCGGTGCAAATATCAGGCGCGCGACGGCACGATCTTCACCGAAATGCCCGGCAAAACGCACACCCCAGCCGATCAACACCAACGCGATGCTCCAACTGCCCCAACCGACAATCATGAACAATGGCGCCGCGATCGAGGCACCAACACGCCCCATCCAGTTCTGCACTGGTGCATCCGTCGACACCATCCAGTTCGGGTCATCCGGTGTGTAGGACCAGATCATTGCCGCCGAAGCCAACCCAAGTAGGATCAGGGCGATGCCGATCAACTCTTTGCTGCGCCTTTCGATGGCGGCCTGAGTCGTGCTGTCCAGCAATGGATCGCGGTTGCGCGCGTTATATGATGCCATTTTGCCCTCGTACCTCACGAATAAATGCAGTCGCGGAGCGTGATCAGCCCCTGCCGCATCTCTGTTTTTGGGGCCACCATCGCGGCCCGGATAAATTGCTCGCCCGGGTTTTGCCCCGGATCACCTTGAGAAAGATATGCACCCGGCAGCACCCGAACTCCGGTCTGCTGCCACAGTTTCAATGCGGTTTCCTCGCCATTCTCGACCGGCAGCCACAGAAAGAACCCTGCCTCGGGCGGCATATAGCCCTGGATGCCTGCAAACACCTGGTCTGCGATGGCGTATTTTTCCTGATAGAGCGCGCGATTCTCGTCCACATGCGCCTCATCGGCCCAGAGCCTTGCGGCGGCGGCCTGCAACGGCAGCGGCAATGGCGCGCCTGCATAATTGCGTAACTGCTTGACCCGCTTGATCGTTTCCGGCCCGCCTGCAATCAGGCCAGACCGCAGCCCGGCCACGTTCGACCGCTTTGACAGCGAGTTGAACAGGGTGATCCGTTCAGGATCAGCGCCCAGTTCCTTTGCGACCGTCAGAACACCTGTAGGCGCTGTGTCGCGGTAAATCTCGGAATAGCATTCATCGGCGAAGATGCGGAAATCATATGTTTCAGCCAACCGGATCAGCTCGACCCAGTATTCACGCGTGGCAACTGCGCCCTGCGGGTTGGCCGGTGAGCAGATATAAGCGGCGACAGTGCGGTTCAGCACATCCGCGGGCAATCCCGCATAGTCCGGCAGATGATCTGTGGCCGCCGTGGCCGGGACAAAAACCGGATCAGCCCCGACCGAGATCGAGGCAACCATATAGACCTGATAGAACGGGTTCGGGCACAGAACGACCGGTTTTTGTCCGTATTTCTGTTCGGGGCACAGCGCCATGGCGGCGTTATACAGCCCTTCGCGCGTCCCGTTCAGGGCCATAACCTGCGTGTCCGGATCCATCGTGACGCCATAACGGCGTGCAATCCAGTCAGTGATCGCACCGCGCAGCTCGGCCGAACCCTCATTCGGCGGATATCCCTGAAAACCGGCAGCATTTTCCGCAATCACGTCGCTGACCCAGGCCGGAAAAGCGTGCATCGGCGCACCAATGGTCATGTGAATCACTTCACCGCCCGGTTGGTGATGATCCAACAGGGTGCGCAGGCGCGGGAATGCGTATTCCGGAAGGTTCGAAAACCGCTCGGGGAAATTCATAACTACTGCCTCAATATCGGGATCATTTCGCCCCGTTTTCAAGCAGGTTACAGTCCGGGCGGGGCTTCGTCCAGACAAAGAGGCGCCGAATCAGGGGATTGTGGCATTCAGGCCAATGCGGCCTCGGCCGCGGAACCAAGCCGCAAAAGCGCCTCTTCGGACCCCGGATAACCCATCATCATCAGCCCGCAGCCCGGTTTTCCGGTCGGCAAGGTCAGCGCTGCCAGCCCCATGAGGTTGCCGATCCGGGTGTTCCGCAATGCCAGCAGGTTTTCGGTGACGTAATAGTCATGATCGCTCATCAGCCGTTCAAGATTGGGCGGCAGGATCGGTGCAGTTGGGGCCAAAACGGCGTCAAACCCGGCAGTGGCCACGTCCCATGCACCGCGACACGCCTTCAGCCTTGACCAGGCTGCAACATAATCGGGGCCCGAAGCATTTCGTCCAGCACGGAACCGTTCGAGTATTTCGGGATACATCACATCTGGGTTGGCCTCGATCACATCTCGCCACAGGCCATAGGCTTCGGTGGTGTAAAGAACCCCCGACAGCCCCATCGCGTCGGCTAGTTCAGGGACCTCAAGAGGCAGGATATCTGCACCGGCCTCACGCAACCGATCCAGGGCATCCTCGTAAGCGACACGCGGCTCTGCGCGCAAATCATCCTTGGCGACAGTCTGCAAATCCGCGAAACGACGCCCCTTTAGATTGGCTCCGCGCAAATCAGCTGGCGTCCCGCCCTCCAGCATGGCCAGCATATGGGTCGCATCTTCGACCGAGCGGGCCAGCGGTCCAACGGTATCAAACCGCAGGCACAACGGGACTGTACCCTCCAGGCTGACCCGCCCGGCAGTGGTTTTCAGCCCGACCAGATTGTTCCAGGCTGACGGTATCCGCACCGACCCGCCAGTATCCGAGCCAATCGCGCAGGCCGCCAAGCCCCAAGCCACGGACGCCGCAGCCCCCGAGGATGACCCGCCGGGAACCGCATCCTCATCATCGATGCAGGGCGGTGTTCCGGTGATCGGGTTCAGGCCCAGACCCGAGAACGCCAGCTCGCTCATATGGGTTTTGCCAAGACATACCGCGCCCATGGCACTGGCATTTCGCAGCACGATTGCATCAGTTTTGGGAACCCGGTCTTTCAGCAGTGCCGTTCCTGCCTCGGTGGCAGTCCCGGCAGTATCGAACAGGTCTTTCCAACTGATCGGCACCCCATCCAACAATGATCGGCGCAATCCCAGCTTGGCCCGTTCCTGCGCCGCCTCAGCCTCGGCTCGGGCGCGCGCTTCGGTCACGCGGGCATAGATTCGGTCGCGATGCGGGTGGGCTGCTATCGCAGTCAGAAAGGTCTCTGTCAGTTCAACCGGGTCAATCTGGCCCATGCCAATGCCCCGACCCAGATCACAAGCCGTCATCGACAACCAATCCTGCATCACTGCCCCCTTCAATTTCTGCATTCCCAGCGACGGTAGCGACAGGACCGCACATGGACAATCCCGAATGGGCGCGCATAGTGCGCAGCATGGAACAGAGCTCGGATATCCTGATCGTCGGCGGCGGCCTGAATGGCCCCGCTTTGGCTTTGGCACTGGCACAAACAGGGCACAGAGTTACCGTCATTGACGCGCTGGCCGAAAAGGTTCGCAAAAATGCGGCTTTTGACGGCAGAGCCTATGCGTTGGCCCTGGCCTCGCAGCGCCTGCTAGAGGCGATTGGGGTTTGGTCACGGGTTGCCAAACACGCCCAGCCAATGCTCGAAATCAAGGTCACCGATGGCCATGCAGGCGCTGGCCCGTCGCCGTTTTTCATGCATTTCGACCATGCCGAGATCGAAGAAGGTCCGATGGGCTTTATGGTCGAAGACCGCCACCTGCGCCGTGCCTTTCTGGACGCGATGGCCGCGGAAAAGGCCATTACCCAGATCAGCGGCAAGACGGTAGTGTCACAGCAGACCTCGGGAACAGGCGTCAGCCTGACATTGGATGATGGCGCGGTCGTCAAGGGTGCGCTGCTGATCGGATGCGATGGGCGTCGCAGCGGCACAGCGGAACGTGCCGGGATCAAACGCACAGGATGGGATTACGGGCAGACCGCGCTGGTCTGCGCCATCGAACATGACTTGCCGCATCACGGCATCGCGCATCAGTTCTTCATGCCACCCGGCCCTTTGGCCATTCTGCCTCTGACCGGCAATCGCAGCTCTATCGTCTGGAGCGAGCGAACAGAAATGGCCAAGCGCATCAACGCCCTGCCCGAGGAGGACTATCTGCAGGTCCTGCGCCCCAGATTCGGCGATTTCCTGGGCGAAATCCGTCTGGCCGGAGATCGGTTTACCTATCCGCTGAACCTGACCATCGCCAACTCTTTCATCGGAGAACGGATGGCACTGGTCGGAGACGCAGCCCATGGAATGCACCCGATTGCAGGCCAGGGCCTGAATGCGGGCCTGCGCGACGTGGGCGCTCTGGCCGAGGTGCTGACCCTGGCCGGACGGCGCGGGGAAGATATTAGTTCGCCACTGGTTTTGGAGCGTTTTCAGGAATGGCGACGGTTTGACACCGCGTCTTTGGCGATGGCGACGGATGTGTTCAACAAGCTGTTTTCCAACGACAATCCTCTACTACGGATCGGACGGGATATCGGGATGGGCGTCGTCGGGTCACTACCCGGCCTGCGTCGCGGTTTCGTGCGCGAGGCCGCCGGCCTGACCGGAGACCTGCCAAAACTACTGCAGGGTCGGGCGATCTAGTCCAGCTCGCGCGCCTCATCCACCAACATGACAGGAATGCCATTGCGGATCGGAAAGGCCAAACCCGCCGCTTTTGACACCAGTTCCTGCTTTTCAGCGTCATAATGCAGCGTTGTATGCGTCTTCGGACAAATTAGCGCCTCAAGCATGTGGCGGTCAAAAGCGTGTTCAACGGTGGTCATTGTAGTGTTTCCTCATTCGCTCCGCCGCGCATGGCGAATTCAATCAGTGTCACCAAAGTCTCGCGCCGGGTGCGCAAACAGGGAGCCTCTAGCAAGGCTTGTTTTTCTTCCGGATCAAAATCCAGCAACATCGACAGCGAATTCACAAGCAGTTCATCATTCGCGTCTTTCAACATATCCCAATCAGCCGACAACTTTCGCGACGAAAAGAACTTTTCCAACAGCTTCAAAAGCCCCACCCGATCAAACCCCTCGTCGTGCTCGACCTTGCCAAGATCACGGTCAAACCCGCGCCAGGTCACGTTACAACGGCGGTATGGGGTAAATGCATCCAACTCGGCCTGAATACGGAACCGGGAGATGCCAGTCAGAGTGATCAGATAGCGGCCGTCTTCAGTTTCGGAAAACTGCGTCACCCGCCCCGCGCAGCCAATTTGGTGCAGCTTGTTTTCGTTGCTTTGACAGGGATTCGGTTGAACCAACCCGATCAACCGTTCCTGGGTCTTCAAAGCGTCGTCCAGCATCTGCAGATAGCGCGGCTCAAATATATGCAGCGGCAAGCGCGATCGGGGCAGCAACAGCGCACCGGGCAAAGGGAAAACGGATACCGTTTCCGGCAGATCAGCGGGATGCATCATGTACCCGAGTGTAGCCCTGATCCAGAATTAGGCAAATATCATCGAGCTGAGCTTGCGCCGCCCGTTCAGAACAATCGGATCATTGGGTTTGAGCGCATCAAATATCGTGAACAGCTGAGACTTGGCCGCGCCTTCGTTCCATTCACGGTCACGGCGGAACATTTCCAGCAGCTGCGCCACCGCCTCTTCAACCTCGCCATTGGCATGCAGGGCCTGCGCCAGATCGAACCGTGCCTGATGATTGTCAGGATCGGCCTCAACCGCTGCGGTCAATTCGGCCACCGGGCCGGCATCTGCCGCTTGCTTGGCCAGTTCCAACTGTGCGTTTGCCGCTTCAAGCTCTGGCGATGTGGAAATCTCCGCCGGGGCACCGTTCAAAATTGCCTCGGCCTGCTCCAAATCGCCAGTGGCGATATGCGCGCGTACCAGCCCACCATAAGCGGTGGCGTGGTTCGGATCCTCACCCAGAATGGCAGCAAAGGTCTGAGCGGCATCCGCTGCGGCACCTTCGGTCAGCATTTCCTCGGCAGCCTCGACAGCATCGTCCAGTTGACCACCCGGGCTTTCGCCACCTGTCGCCTCGATCACGCGATCTACAAATGCTTTGATCTCGGATCCGGGCACTGCGCCCTGAAATCCGTCGATCGGTTGGCCTTTGTGAAAGGCATACACGGTCGGGATAGACTGAACGCGCATCTGTGAGGCGATCATCTGCGCCTCGTCCACGTTGATCTTGACCATCTTGACCGCACCCTTGGCGGCGGTCACGGCCTCTTCCAACAGCGGGCCAAGCGTTTTGCACGGGCCGCACCACGGCGCCCAGAAATCAACGATGACCGGCACGTCCTGCGATGTTTCGACCACATCCACCATGAAAGTTGCTTCGGTCCCGTCCTTGATCAGATCGGTGGCGGGGATGTCTGCGCCGTTCAGAAGGTCCATGGCTGTCACTCTTTCGATTAAACTTGCGCTCTATATGCAGTCGCTTGACCCGGAAACCAAGGGCAGAGTTTCACGTCAGACGTCAAAGGTCGCAAAGACCGGGGCGTGATCACTGGGCTTTTCCCACCCGCGCGCATTGCGCAGAACGCGGCTGGAATGGCCTGCATTCGAGATATCCGGGGTCGCCCAGACATGATCCAGCCGCCGCCCCTTGTCGGCCACGTCCCAATCCCGCGCGCGATAGGACCACCAGCTATAAAGCTGCCCTTCGGGGATGTCCTGCCGGGTGACATCGACCCAACCGCCTGCGTCCTGCGTTTCGGCCAAAGCCTCGACCTCGACCGGTGTATGCGAAACGACCTTGAGCAACTGTTTGTGCGACCAGACATCATCCTCACGCGGAGCGATATTCAGATCACCAACCAGAATGGATTTTTCCGGCTTTTCCGCGTGGAACCAGTCACGCATATCGGTCAGGTAATCCAGCTTCTGGCCAAACTTCTCATTCACCTCACGATCCGGCACATCCCCGCCCGCAGGCACATAGAAATTGTGGATCGTCACACCGTTTTCCAGCCGCCCCGCGATATGGCGCGCATGGCCGAGATCTGCGAAATCCATGTCGCCCGCCTCGACCATCGGCAGGCGAGACAGGATCGCAACGCCGTTGTAGCCCTTTTGCCCGCGCGCAACCATGTGAGTGTAACCCAGTTCGGCAAACCCTTCGGTGGGGATCTTGTCCACCGGAGACTTGCATTCCTGCAGGCACAGAACATCCGGTGCCTCTTCGCGCAACAATTTCAGCACGATAGGCTCGCGCAGACGGACCGAGTTGATGTTCCATGTGGCAAGAGTAAAAGGCATAGGGAATTCCTCTGTCGCGGTTGGCGCACCCTAACGCGGTGCTTTCACAGGTACCATCGTAAAAGAAATTATCAGGACGGATGCCCTGAGGATTGGGGCGCATCATCGCAAATCTCGTACCAATGCGGTTTCTCAGATACGGATTCGTGAAACTGGACTTTCAGATCAAACGGAGTGTCCAGCGCATTAGCCGCAATCGGAAAACTGTCCGCATCAGCCAGAATTTCACCAAGCGACGTCCCACAGGTATCGCAGAAACACCTGCCATATTTATAGGGCGGTTCAGGCTGGTAAGTGACAACACGGTCCTTACCGTCCAGCCAAACAACATCATCTTTCTTGACGAAGACAACAGTGCTTGCACCTGCCTTCCGACAACGCGAACAATGGCATGTTCCCATAACCGAAGGTTCACTGGTAAGTTGGAATTTTACGGCGCCACACAGGCAACTTCCATGAATCACTTTCGCCTCCAATTTTGCACTCCAGAAATAGAACATTACATGAACATATACTTTGTCGCAATCCGCTAGGAGCCGCAAAACATTTTGCAGCACAAACAAAAAAGGCCGGGCCATCAGGCCCGGCAGTCCAACAGGGAGGTACATGTCATTACCCGGACATGTACGGGTTGGGAGTAACTTAAAGATGTCTACAGGGTATCACTTTGATCCAAGTCAATCCACATCAAGTTACGATACCAAGCGATATCCTCCAGATTCTGTGACCAAAAGGCGCGCGTTGGATGGATCGGGCTCGATCTTCTGACGCAGGCGATAGATATGAGTTTCCAGCGTATGTGTGGTGACACCGGCATTATAGCCCCAGACCTCATGCAGCAGAATGTCACGGGCGACGACACCGTCGGCGGACCGGTACAGGAACTTGAGGATATTGGTTTCCTTCTCGGTCAGTCGAATCTTGCGGTCTTCGTCGGTGATCAGCATCTTCATCGCCGGCTTGAAAGTATAAGGCCCGAGCACAAATACCGCGTCTTCTGATTGTTCATGCTGGCGAAGCTGTGCACGGATACGTGCCAGAAGAACCGGAAACTTGAACGGCTTGGGAACATAGTCATTGGCACCGGCATCCAGACCCAGGATGGTGTCCGCGTCACTGTCATGACCGGTCAACATCAGGATCGGGCTTTTCACACCTTGCTTGCGCATCAGGCGGCACAGCTCGCGCCCATCCGTGTCGGGCAAGCCAACATCCAGAATGACCAGATCGTAAATCGCCTCGCGAGCCCGCTCCATGGCTGATGCCCCGTCCGACGCTTCGAATACATCAAAATCCTCGGTCATCACGAGCTGTTCGCTCAACGCTTCGCGCAGATCCTCATCATCATCCACTAGCAGGATTTTCTTTAGCTGTGCCATATCCGGTCCTCCTAAGCCCTTTTCCACCACTTGCGCGCGAAAGATGCAATCAACAAGGTTTGCTGCAACCGTTTCACGCCCTCGTGTCTCAGGATGAGGAATTGTTTCACATTTCCTTTTGATCAGGCTACATGAAGGGCTGATCGTTACAGGGTAACAACAGATGAGTCTTATCCCGGATATCTCGGAACTGCTTGCTCGGGCACGGGCTGACCTGCGCATGGGCTTGCCGGTCGCCCTGACGGATGACACCGGCTTTAGCGTACTGGCCATTGCGTCGGAAACGCTGAGCGCACAGCGGCTTGCCGACTTGCAAGGTCTGGGTGGCGATCCTGTAGTCGCAGTGACTGTCCGACGGGCCGAGACATTAAAGGCACGGGCCTATGACGGTGACCTGGCGCGTGTGATCGTTCCAGCAGATGCCGATGTTGCCTGGGTGCAGGCGGTGGCCGATCCCTCGGACGATCTGAACGCGCCTATGAAAGGCCCACTGATGACAGAGCGTCAGGGCAACGCCAATCTGCATCGCATTGCCATTGCTTTGACCAAGTCAGCCCACCTTCTGCCGGCGGCAATCGTTGTTCCTGTTCAAGATGGTCGAACCTTCGCTACTGCACATGGCCTGACATGTATTGACCATACCCGCGCCGCGCCACATCTGTCGGATCGAAGCCTTTTGAATGAGGTCGTGGCCGCCCGACTGCCGATGGAGGTATCCGAAGCCGGGCGCCTGCACGTTTTTCGCCCTGAAGATGGCGGCGAGGAACATTACGCAATAGAGATCGGCCGCCCCGACCGCAGCAAACCGGTATTGGCTCGGCTGCATTCGGCCTGCTTCACCGGTGATCTGATGGGCAGCTTGAAATGTGATTGCGGGCCACAACTGCGTGGGGCTCTGGCCCAGATGGGGTCTGAAGGGGCAGGAGTACTTCTGTATCTGAATCAGGAAGGCCGTGGGATTGGCTTGGCCAACAAGATGCGCGCCTATTTCCTGCAGGATCAAGGGTTCGATACAGTCGAGGCCAATCACCGTCTCGGGTTCGAGGATGACGAGCGCGATTTCCGTCTGGGCTCGGACATCCTGAAATTGCTCGGCTTCAGTTCCGTAAGGCTGTTGACCAACAACCCCGCCAAGATCGCGATGATGGAGAAGACCGGCATCGCCGTCACCGAGCGCGTCCCGTTGAAAGTCGGCGAAACTGCCCATAACCGCGACTATCTGGCCACCAAAGCAGCCAAGTCGGGACATTTGCTGTGACACCCGCAGATCTAGTTCTAACCCGCCGCGGCGTTCGTTTTCGCGGCGGGTATTTTCCCTGTTCGATCGGGAAAGGTGGGTTAAGCAACAGCAAGCGTGAGGGGGACGGCGCCACGCCGACCGGCTGCCTCAACATCGTTGGTATGCTGTACCGGCCCGACCGGCTCGCAAGACCGTCGCCTTGGGCCATCCCAATCGGTCCTCAGGACCTCTGGTCAGATGATGTGCAAGACACGCAGTACAATCATATGGTCAGCGCACCCTATCCTTTCAGCCACGAAAAACTCCGCCGCGCGGACCCGCTTTACGATCTGGTTCTGATCACTGACTGGAACTGGCCCAATGCGGTGGCCGGGCGCGGTTCAGCAATTTTCCTGCATCAATGGCGACGGCCCGGTTTTCCTACAGAAGGCTGCGTTGCCTTTCGGCGCGACCATCTGCGGTGGATCGCACGTCGAATCGAGCCAGGCACGCGGCTGATTATCCCTCAGGCTTAACTCGTTCACCGAAAATGGCCGAGCCGACGCGCACATGGGTCGCGCCAAGTGCAATGGCCTGCTCGAAATCGCTGCTCATCCCCATGGATAGCCCTTTCAGACCATTGCGTTCAGCTATCTTGGCAAGCAAGGCGAAATGCAGAGATGGCTCTTCCTCGACAGGCGGAATGCACATCAGGCCCTGAATCGGAAGGTCGAGCCCGCGGCAATCGGCAATAAATGCGTCTGCCTCAGTGGGCAGAATTCCTGCCTTTTGATCCTCTTCACCGGTATTGACCTGAATGAACAGGTCCGGGCAAGTGCCGACCTCTTGCGCAAGCCGGGCCAGAGTGCTGGCCAGTTTCGGACGATCAACGGAATGGATCGTGCTGAACAGCTCGAGCGCCTGGCGGGCTTTGTTCGTTTGCAAGGGGCCAATCAAATGCAAATCGACATCTGGATATTGCAGCTTGAATTCCGGCCATTTTCCGACGGCTTCTTGAACCCTGTTTTCACCGAAACAGCGATGCCCTAAAGCAAGCACTTCCGCTACACGCTCATTCGGCTGAACCTTTGACACGGCGATCAGCTTCACGGCCCCGACGTCCCGCCCCGAGGCAGTTTCGGCTTTGGTTATCCGGGCAGATATTTCTTGCAGCGACATTTGGGTCCTCGATCAGTTATGGGCGAAGAAAAACACTATGTCGGACAAAAAGAAAAGGGCAGGTCCGAAGACCTGCCCTTAAACCTTGCGGCTCAGATCAACTTAGAAGTTGAACTGTGCACCAAAGTCGGCACGTGTGGTCGAGTCGTCGCAGACGTCACAGTCGCTGACACCTACACCACCGCGCAGCGATACACCGCCACCCAGGTCGTAGATGGCGCCGATGCCGTACTGCTGCGTGTCCGCATCAGCGTTACCGTCACCGTAGGCGAAGGTCAGAGTGGTCGCGGCGCCAACATTGTAGGCACCCGATACACCCCAAGCAGTGCCGTCGGTCAGGTCGTTTTCGGTTTTATCGTCAGCAACAAACAGCGTACCCGAGAAGTCGCCGAATTCTGCACCCAGGGTGAAGACCAGCAGGCTTGGGTCGTCGCCAGCATCGCCCGCGTCAGTTTGACCATAGGCCAGCGCTGCAGTGATGTTGTTGAAGGTGTAAGTCGCGCTTACGTCCCAACGGTCAGCGCTCGTGGTGTTGCCACCGCCCTGGAAGATGGTCGCTTGATCGTACGACGCACCAAAGGCGAAGTCACCAACTGCGTACTGGAAGAACACAGCGTTCGAACCCGAACCGGTCGACGAGTAACCCAGGAAGCCATAGTCAACGGCAGAATACTGACCGATGAAGTTTTCCAGGCCAGGCTCGTTACCGTAGTAGTTTGCCAAGTTGTCGAAAGCACCAGCAACGTTGCCGGCGTCAACACGCAGACCACCGTAGATGACCGAGAAGCGCGCGCCGTTCAGGCCAGCCGAGTTGGCTTCGCCGGTGGACGAGTCTTCGTCAGCCTGCAGACGTACACGAGCCGAGAACTCAACGCCGCCATCGGTTTCGGCTGTGCCGTCGATGTTCAGGCGGAAGCGCGAGACCAGGATTGTGTCGTCAGTGTCGTTCGCGAACGCGTTCGCGTTCACGTTCACGTTCTGAACAGTTGCACTACTTGCTGTGGTTGTCGTGGTTGTTGTAGTGGTCGTGGTCGTGGTGGCCGCTGTGCGGTCCTCCTGATAACCAATACCAAAACGGCCGTAGCCGCTGAACTTAACTTCGGCCGCTGCAACACTTGCGGTTGCAATCAGTGCGGTCGATGCGAAGAGAACTTTTTTCATCTTGTTTCCCTCGGTTTCAAAAGTTTTTTAACTCGACACGTGCTTAGGCACATGTCTCAGCACGGGAACCGTTTCGCCCTTTTTGCCCCTGTCACGCAAGCTTGGCATAAAAACTGACGCGCATTGGCCTAGAATTGGTGCAAGGATGCCACAGTTTGATTTACCCACTGAATCAACCCCGAAGCCTGCTCTGGATGTGACATGATTAAGCTTGTTGACGAACCAGACCTTGTCTAGGAGTAACGTGAATAACCTAAAACCAACGAAACGGAACCTGTCCAACATGCGCCTGCAGACAATTTTCGGTTTGATCATAGTGACAGCCGCGGTGTCGGCTTGCGGACAGAATCGCAACGCAGAACCCAGTGCAACGCCACTCAATGTGGATGGCGGTCGCTCGGACGAGCGTGAGCTGAACGATCCGAATCGCTCAACGATCTGGGATGTATTCAACACCGCAGACGCCGAGCAGGTTACCAATGTGAACCGCTATCTGTGGGCTGCCTCGCTGGATGTCCTTAACTTTCTGCCTGTGCAGGAAGTCGATCCCTTTACCGGTGTAATCGTAACAGGTTACGGCACGCCTCCGGGTGGTGGACGGCAATACAGGGCCACAGTTCACATCAGCGATCCCGCCCTGGCGGCACGATCCTTGTCGGTTGCGCTGCAGACCAGCGGGGGTGCCCCGGTCAGCGCGGCAACCACACGCGCAATCGAAGATGCAATCCTGTCCCGCGCCCGTCAGCTGCGCATTGCGGACAACAAGCTCTAGCAACCCGCTTCAAATCGCAATATTACCACGCCGGGTTCATGCCCGGCGTTTTCATTACGAAGGACCGCACGATGTCGCGCTATTCGGCCACCGAAATCGAAGCAAAATGGCAAGAGGCCTGGGACAAGGCTGGAATCTTCACCGCCAACCACAAGGCGGACAAGCCGAAATATTATGTGCTTGAAATGTTCCCCTACCCGTCTGGCCGGATCCATATGGGACATGTGCGCAACTATACGATGGGCGACGTAATCGCGCGCCACAAGCTTGCGACCGGCCATAACGTGCTGCACCCGATGGGATGGGACGCGTTCGGGATGCCTGCAGAAAACGCTGCGATGGCTATTGGCGGTCACCCGAAAGACTGGACCTATGGCAACATCGCAGACATGCGCAGCCAGATGAAGCCTCTGGGCCTGTCCATCGACTGGTCCCGCGAATTCGCCACCTGTGACCCAGAATATTACGGCCAGCAACAGGCACTGTTTCTGGATATGCTGCAGGCCGGTCTGGTTTACCGCAAGAACGCGGTGGTGAACTGGGACCCGGTCGATATGACCGTACTGGCCAATGAACAAGTCGAAGGCGGGCGCGGCTGGCGTTCGGGCGCATTGGTTGAACGGCGCGAGCTGACGCAATGGTTCTTCAAGATCAGCGATTACTCTGAGGAATTGCTGGATGCGCTGAACACGCTGGAGAACTGGCCGGCAAAAGTGCGCCTGATGCAGGAAAACTGGATCGGCAAGTCGCGTGGATTGCAGTTTGGCTTTGAACGCGTCGATAGTGGTGAGCCAATCACCGTCTATACAACGCGCCCCGATACGCTGATGGGGGCGTCTTTCGTCGGCATCTCGCCGGACCATCCGATTGCCAAGCAACTTGAGGCCGAAAACCCCGAAGTGGCTGAGTTCGTTGCCGAATGCCGCAAGGGCGGCACCACAGAAGAGGCCATAGAGACCGCCGAAAAGCTGGGCTATGACACTGGTATCAAGGTCAAACACCCGCTGGATCCGAATTGGGAGCTGCCGGTCTGGATCGCCAATTTCATCCTGATGGATTACGGCACCGGCGCCATCTTTGCCTGCCCGGCCCACGACCAGCGCGACCTGGATTTCTGCCGTAAGTACGGTTTGCCCGTCGTCGACACGTTCTTTGCGCTTGATAATGACACACCGGTCGACAAAACCGCATACGTTCCGCCGAAAACCGAAAAAGTCCGCTGGGTAAACCATTTTGCCGGGCTGACCGACGCCACGGGTGATGACGCAATCAACACCACCGTCGATTTCGCCGAAAAAGCGGGTTGGGGCGAAGGCGTTACCAAATACCGTCTGCGCGATTGGGGTCTGTCGCGTCAGCGCTATTGGGGGTGCCCGATTCCCGTGGTGCATTGCGAATCCTGCGGCGTGGTGCCCGAAAAGAACGAAAACTTGCCGATCCGCCTGCCCGACGATGTCACTTTTGACAAACCGGGCAATCCTCTGGACCGCCACCCGACCTGGCGCGACTGCGCCTGCCCGTCTTGCGGTGCGCCATCCAAGCGAGAAACCGACACGATGGATACGTTCGTCGATTCGTCGTGGTATTTCGCCCGCTTTACGGCTCCGCACGCGGAAACGCCGACCGATCTGGCCGAGGCTGAATACTGGATGAATGTCGATCAATATATCGGCGGCATCGAACACGCTATCCTGCACTTGCTCTATTCCCGCTTCTTTGCGCGGGCGATGCAGATCACTGGCCATTTGCCGAAAAAGGCCATCGAGCCCTTTGATGCCTTGTTTACCCAAGGCATGGTCACGCACGAGATTTATCAAACCCGCGACGCCAATGGCCGTCCGGTCTATCACCTGCCCGAGGATGTGACCGACGGCAAACTCGCCGATGGCACGGAGGTCGAAATCATCCCCTCGGCCAAGATGTCGAAATCCAAGAAAAACGTGGTCGACCCGGTCAGCATTATCTCGGCCTTCGGCGCGGATACCGCGCGCTGGTTCGTGTTGTCCGATTCACCGCCCGAGCGGGATGTGGAGTGGACAGCATCAGGCGCAGAGGCTGCATTCAAGCACCTGAACCGTGTCTGGAACCTCTGCGACAAGATCGGCGCGATGGACCCCGAGGCAAAAGGCGACGGGGATCAAGACCTGCTGCGCGAGATGCACAAAGCCATCCATGATGTGACGCTTGGTGTTGAAAGCTTCGGCTTTAATGCCGCCATTGCAAAGCTCTATGCGTTTACCAATACGTTGGCAAAATCCAAAGCGGGTGCAGCGGCCCAAAAGCAGGCGATAAAGACGCTGGCACAGTTGATGTCGCCGATGACACCACATCTGGCCGAAGATATCTGGGCGCATCAGGGCGGCGAAGGTTTGATCGCAACAGCCCCCTGGCCTGTCGCGGACGAAGCTATGCTGGTCGATGACACTGTAACCCTGCCGATCCAGATCAACGGCAAACGCCGCGCGGAAATCAGCGTTCCAAAAGATATGGACAAGGCAGAGGTTGAAAAAATCGCGCTCAGCACCGAAGCTGTGCAAAAGGCACTGGACGGTGCCGCGCCGAAGAAAGTGATCGTTGTTCCAGGTCGGATCGTGAATGTCGTTGTTTAATCGCAGAAGCCTTTTGTTGATGCCGCTGGCTGCTTGCTTGCTGGCGGCCGCATGCGGGTTCCAACCCGTTTACGCGCCGGGCGGAACAGGTGAAGCATTGCATGGTAAAGTTGCTGTAACTGAGCCAAATTCCGTGGAAAGCTATTTGCTTGTCCAGAATTTGGAACAGCGGCTGGGCCGGGATGCGAGCGCACAAAAGCTGTATGATCTGGATGTTAAGGTTGCTACGGCCACGCAATCTGCAGCGATCACGACTACCAACGAGACGAACCGGTATACAATCGAAGGGCGCGCGGAATTTTCCCTCAGGTCCGCTGAAACCGGGCGGATTCTGGTATCAGGAAATGTCCATGATTTCGTGGGCTATTCCGCTGCAGGCTCAACCGTCTCGACGCTTGCGGACGAACGTGACGCGACCGAGCGGCTGATGATCATCCTGTCCGATCAAATCGTGAACCGCCTTTATGCAGCACCGGGCCTGACCCAATGAAGCTCAGCCCGCGCGAGGCTGAGGGGTATTTCGCCAAACCGGACGCGGGCAAGGCAGGGTTGTTGATTTACGGATCCGATGCGATGCGTGTGGCCTTGAAACGGCAACAGGTCTTGTCAGCCCTGCTGGGAGAAGGCGCCGAAGAGGAAATGCGCCTGACCCGAATGCCAGGTGGTGATCTGCGCGGGGAACCGGCACTGTTGCTGGACGCGGTCAAGGCTGTCGGGTTCTTCCCCGGCCCACGTGCAGTTTTCGTCGAAGATGCAACTGATGTCGCCGCCCCAGCCATCATTACCGCATTCGAGGATTGGGCAACGGGCGACGCTCAGATCATCGTGACTGCCGGGCAGCTCAAACCCAGCTCAAAGATCCGTAAGGCATTCGAGTCGCATCCCGCAGCCTATGCCGTTGGGATCTATGACGATCCGCCCTCTAGGGCCGAGGTTGAACGGGTTCTGGCACAGGCCGGAGTCAATAACATTCCACCGGATGCAATGTCGGCCATCACCGAACTTGCCACGGCCATCAGCCCCGGGGACTTTACGCAAACCATTGAAAAATTGTCTCTTTACAAGCGCGGAGACGATACTGAATTGGCTCTCGAAGATATCGAGGCCTGTGCACCCAGCTCGACCGAGGCCGCTCTGGACGATGTCCTGAACGTGGTCGCCGAAGGCAGAGCCGGAGAGATTAGCCCGCTGATACGACGGCTGCAATCGCAAGGTACAAATGCGGTCAGCCTGTGTATCGGAGCAACCCGGCACTTTCGAACGCTTTACGCCTGTGCCGCCGATCCCGGTGGTGCGGCACAGGGCGTCGGCAAGCTGCGCCCACCCGTCTATGGAAAGCGGCGTGATCGTATTCTGCGGCAAGCACAGGGATGGGGGGCACCCAAACTGCAGACCGCTTTGACCGTTCTGACTGATACGGATCTGTCATTGCGGTCAGCTGGGCAAACGGCCCCAGCCATGGCTTTGGTCGAACGTGCCATGATCCGTCTGGCGATGCTGGCAAAGTCGCGTTAAGCGGTCCGCGCCAGCCAGTTTGCAGCTGATCGCCCAGCCCATCGCCCTGTCGCCAGACAGGCAGTTAGCAGATAGCCACCGGTCGGAGCTTCCCAATCCAGCATCTCGCCGGCACAGAACATTCCGGGCCTGGATTTCAGCATCAACCCTTCGTCCAAAGCGCCTTGCCGAACACCTCCGACGGTTGAGATTGCCTCATCCATTGGCCGCAACCCCGCGTGGCTGAGGGGCAGAGATTTCAACGTTTCGACACTCAGACCGCTTCCCCTGTTCATCTCGTGATACAGAGCGATCTTTTGCGGAGACAGATGCAGAGATTTCTTCATCCATTGCGACTGCGTCGTCTTGGATTTCTTGGCTGCAATTTTCTGCTGCAAGGTAGCTGCATCCAGATCGGGAACCAGATCAACACTCAACGGCGCACCTTCTCGCAAAGCGGGCGTCAGGGAATAGAGCCCTCCGCCTTCAAGGCCTTTGGATGAAATCGTCGCCTCGCCGCGACTGATCACATCCCCGGCAGTCCACCCAACGGATTTGATCGCAGCGCCGAAATGCGGCTGCATATGTGCGCTCCAATCCACTGACAGGGCCGAGTTCGCCGGGGCAAATGGCGACAGGTCGACACCCGCCCCTTGCAACAGTGGGGCCCAAGCTCCATCCGATCCCAATCGCGCCCAGCTTGCGCCGCCCATGGCCAGAATCGTCGTGTCAGCCTCAATCTGCCGGTGACCTTCCGGAGTATCGAATTCCAGAGCATCGCCGTTCCATCCGGTCCACCGCCATCGGGTTTTGATTTGCACACCAGCCGCATCAAGACGCCCCAGCCAAGCCCGCAACAGAGGTGAGGCCTTCATAGCCTTTGGAAACACCCGCCCCGTTGAGCCTGTAAATACCTCTTGTCCCAGATCACGCGCCCAGTCCTGAACGGCGGCAGCATCAAATTCCGCCACCAAAGGGCGTAGCCACTCAGCGGCGGGTCCATAAGACAACAAAAGTGTTTCGAGCGGTTCATTCTTGGTTAGGTTCAGGCCAGACTTCCCTGCCATCAAGAGCTTTCGGGCAACCGAGGGTTTGGCCTCGGCCACCAGCACATCATGACCTGCGGCGGCAAGTTCACCCGCCGCCATCAGGCCCGCTGGCCCGCCTCCGATCACGACGGCTTGTGCCATTGCTGTCCTCTTGCCTTTCGCGCCCTGCGGCGCGACGTTACGCTGATATGACCGACCGCGACCCGATCTGCCCCCTCTGCGACCGGCCGATCCCCGATGGGAACGGCAGCCTGCACCATCTGATCCCAAAACTGAAAGGGGGCAAGGGCGGCCCCACGGTTTTTCTGCATGTGATCTGCCACAAAGAGATCCACGCCACCCTGACCGAAGCGGAGCTGGCACGGGATTTCAATACGATCGAAGCTTTGCGCGCCCACCCTCGCCTAGAAAGATTTCTGAGCTGGATTCGCAAACGGCCCCCTGATTTTCGATCCAGAGTGCCGGGAAAACGGCGTCGTCGGTAATCAGCCCGGCAGGACAGGGTCGCCAAAAGCATCATGGCCGGGCTGGGTCAGGCCCTGCATCTCAAGCCCTCGGAAATCGGGGGTCCGAGCAAACGTAGCACCTGCGCTGTGCTGAAACTCGAGCGTGGTATAGGGGCGTTTCCAAAGCCATTCGCGGTTCTCAACAGACCACAGGTCGGCATTAGGGGGAACCTCGTCGGTGAAAGCATAAAAGTGCAGATCGAACCCATATTGTGCCACATCCTGCACAGATAGCAGCTGCATCCCCTGTGCACGACAAAAGGCATCCTCGGCCGCGATATTCCCGGTGCGCAAGGTGATCTGTCCAATACGCGCATCCGCGAAAGGGGTCTTGGGATCGGCGATACCGTCCGGGCGATTGCCACGGAAATCGTGTTGCAGCAGTTCGATCACGAAACCCTCGGGATCAGTCAGGTGGCACATATAGCCGATATCCAGAAACTGGTCCGGCTCTGAAACCTCGATGCCTTTTTCGCGCAAAAAAGCGGCAGCCAGATCAACATCCGGCAGGGTGATGCCGATCTTCCAATATCTCTGGCCCCGATCATGTGTGTACCCGCCGCCGCCCGGCATCAAAAGCAGATCGGCATCCTGCCCGGCATATCCCAATCGAAGGCTTGCGCCCTGCCGGCGTGCAGTCATACCCATTGCATCCCTGTAAAACTCGGAAAGACGATCCGTGTCAGCCACGCGCAGACGCAGGGCAGACAACCTCATGAACATAACCGCGCGATACCGGTCGCAATTTCAGGATTGGCGGCGACGCTGTCAGCCACCAGATCAAGGGAGGTCTGCATCAGGTCTTCAGGTGCAACTACGCGATCGACCAGCCCAAAGGCATAAGCCTCATCCGCAGTGATCTTTTGCCCGGCCATCAAGATCATCTTTGTCCGAGCCGGACCGATCAGGGCCGCCATGCGTGCGGGATCGGAGGGTTGTGGCAGAAAACCCAGCTTCATCACCGGATAAAAGAACTTGGCTTCCGGTACGGCAATGCGGATATCGCAGGCCAGAACCATGCCATTGGCCCCACCAGCCAGCGTTCCATTCAGTGCGGCAACCGTCAGGCAGGGTAACGCGGCGATAGCAGCCGACAACCGCTCCCACAGATCCGAGGTCGCCAGGCCGGCGCGCGCCTCTTCCAGATCGGCGCCGGCGCTGAACACTTTGCCAGCCCCGGTCAGGATCAGCGCACTTGCGCCGGTCGCGGCCTCGGCAATCTCGCACAGCTCGGTCAGCATCGCACCGGTCAGCGCATTTGCCTTGTCGGGGTTGTTGAGCGTGACTGTCCACAGCCCGTCCGCCTTGTTCAATTCAATCACGTCAATCCAACCCTTTGCCGAATATCCTCACGTCGCAGCGAAATTTCGGTGCCTAGAAACTCATCCGCGTCTGACGAACACATCCACAACAGCGCCCGCGCCGGCCAATCGGCGGGGATATGATCGGTCCAATCCAACTGGCTGACGGCGTTGATCCCGCTGGCCTTGATGACCCGCTGCATATCGGTTGCAACCGTGCCGGGCGACAGGCCCATGGCGCGGATCCCATGGGAGGATTCTTCAAGATGCAGACATTCCGTCAGCATCTTGGCCCCTGCCTTCGAGGCGCAATAATGGCTCCAGGCCTCGACTGGGTTCGACGCCGCACCGGAAGAGACCGTCAGGACAGTGCCGCCACCCGCGGCACGCATGACCGGCAGCGCGGCGCGCATTCCATGAAATACGCCCTTGAGGTTGATGTCGATCGCTTTACCCCAGGACGCGACATCGGCGCTGGATAAATGGAAAATCGGGTCAATGACACCAGCATTGCCTATCAGAACATCCAGCCCGCCAAACTTGTTTACGCACTCTGCCACGGCCAGCTCGACCTGGGCGAAGTCACTGACGTCGCAGGCCAGTGCAATAGCGTTTTCACCAAGCGACGACGCCAGTACCTGAATTTGATCCCGATTACGCGCCACTAGCACGACATTAGCCCCTGCTGCGGCAAATACGCGCCCTGCCTCGGCCCCGATGCCGCGACTGGCCCCAGTGATCAGTACGGTTTTCCCCTGCATAAGGTTCCAGTACCTCCATTGTCCTGAGAATTAATGAACCTCTATCCTGCGAACGGGGAATGGGTCCAGCCCTTCCCCCTTGACGCCCGCCGCCACCGGCATCACCATGCGCGCAAATTTGATCAAGAAGGGTTCTATGATGTCCGTTTTTCTCCGCCGCACCTGCGGCGCAGTTCTGGCCTACACTGTCATTTCGCAGGGGGCGCTTGCCGACGTTACTCCACAGGAAGTCTGGGATGACTGGCAGTCCTATCTGGCGCAGATGGGCTATACTGTTTCAGGTGACCAGACAGATACCGGCAATGGTATCACCATCGAAAACCTGACGATGTCGATGGACCTCCCGGAAGAAGAGGGATCGTTCAGCATGGCCATGCCTGAAATGACCCTCACCGACAATGGCGACGGTAGCGTCAATATTGGTGTCCCGGAAAGTTTCCCCATGACCGTCACCGGCAATGTCGATGGTCAGGACGAGTCATTTACAGTCGATATCGAATACGTCCACAGCGGGCTTGTTATGACCGTCTCTGGCGATCCGGATGATGTGACTTACGATTACTCTGCAGACAGCCTTGGAATCAAACTGGGTAACATCGAAGTCGACGGTGAAACGTTGCCGCCCGAAGTGGTTGGTGGCTACCTTGAAATGGCAGATGTGAGCGGCAGCTCGCAAATGAAGATCGGCGAAAACCGCGATATCGACCAAAGCTTTACCGCATCAGAGATGACCTACAGCTTGGCATTTCAGGATCCCGAAAGCGAAGACGCCGGGAAATTCGACGGCACGCTTGGCGATCTGGCCTTCGACGGCACCAGCATTATCCCTTCAGATTTCAATTTCTCTGACCCGCAGGCATTCTATGACGCTGGCTTTGCCTTCTCGGGTCTCTTTACTTACGGATCGGGCCAGTCTTCGATGGCGGGCAGCAGCGAAGGCGAAGACTTTTCGATGGCCAGCGAATCCGAAGGCGGACGGCTTTCCGGCAGCATCGACGCCAACCGAATTGCTTATGACGTCGAACAAAACAGCGCCAAAGTTGCTGTAACAACGGCGGAACTGCCCTTTCCAATCGAAATTGCCATGGAAAGTGGCGGTTTCAAGTTCGAATTCCCGGTACAGGAATCCGAAGAGATTCAACCCTTTGGGCTGGCGATAAACTTGACGGACTTCACTATGTCAGACGTGCTGTGGAGCATTTTTGACCCCGCAGCCGCCCTGCCACGCGATCCGGCCACGATTGCGCTGGACCTTTCCGGTACGGCCAAAGTGCTGACCAACTTCTTTGACCCCGAGGCCGTAGAGGCGCTTGAGTTTGCGGACGAAGCGCCGGGTGAATTGCACTCTCTGACGATCAACGAGTTGCTGGTCTCTATGGTCGGTGCGGAACTGTCCGGCGATGGCGACTTCACCTTCGACAATTCCAACACTGAGGAACTGGGCGGTCTGCCGACCCCCGCTGGCGTTGCGAACCTGCAACTGGTTGGTGCGAATGCCCTGATCGACACTCTGATCGGTATGGGTCTGATTGCCGAGCAAGACGCAATGGGCGCGCGAATGATGATGGGTCTCATGGCAGTGCCAGGGGAAGAGCCCGACACGCTGAATTCGACAATCGAGTTCAAGGAAGATGGTCAAATTCTGGCCAATGGACAGCGCATCAAATAAAAGAAACAGGGAAGGCGGCCCGGCTGCCTTCCCTGTTTACGACGAGCGCCGGCGAACACGCCGGAACAGCACCGACCCACCGCTGCTGACACGTTGATCGTAGGCAAACCCAAGTGCCGACAGATGATCGAAACAAGCCTTGATCCCGTGCAATCCGATCTTACGGGTGTGGACCTCAAGATAGACTTTCTGGACATTCACAAGATCGACCCCGTCGAACAGAAACTTCTCGCCCCCTTCGATATCGACGATCAGCACGTTGGCTTCAAAGTCCCGCAGAATTTCTGACAGAGGACGTTCCGGCACGCTGACCTCTCTGACATAGTCAGGATCAGGGTCCAGAGATGAGGACCAGAACGGTTCACGTATGTAAAATCGGGCGGTTCCGGGAACCCGTGTATCGCCGAGAGCAACCGCGTTCACCACCTCGACATTCGCAATGTCATTTGCCTTGTGGACACGGCCGATGAATTCACACAGCGTCGGGTTCGCCTCGATGCACTTTGCGTGGCGTACACCAAGTTGTGTCACCAGATAGGATGAGATGAAGCCGATCCCAGCGCCCAGCTCTACCACGCGATCCTTCGGGTCGATAAATTTCGGCAGACCGGTCACTTCGTCTTTTTCGTAACGCTCGGCCAGGATTGAACGCTTGACCTTAGGCGTAATGATCTGCGGATCATCGGGGATCGTAACCCCGCGCAGCGATAGATTGTTCTGCATGTTCTGGCCTGCCCGTTCTTCCTGCCCAGTCGTCTCATTCTCATCCACTTGGATCAACTACTAACCTACGGCTACGGACAAAACAGCGGAATTATTGCAGCCACATGCGAAATTCGCCTTTCTGGCCTTTCTGCAAACCCCCGAAAATGACCGCAGGTCTTGCGGGACGGACGGGCGGACGATAGGTCCAAAGAAACAAGACCGGAGGCCAGATGATGCGCACACCCGAAGAGATCAGCCAACACCTGCTGGATGCGGCTCGTAAGGCCGGGGCCGAGGCCGCGGATGCCATTGTGCTGGACGAGTCTTCGGTCTCGGTCGAGGTACGCTCCGGTGCGCTTGAGGCCGCCGAACGGTCCGAGGGTACCGATCTGGGGCTGCGGGTGTTTCTGGGCCAAAGACAGGCCATCGTCTCTAGTTCCGACAGCCGGTCCGAAACTCTGACAGCCATGGCCGAACGCGCCGTCGCTATGGCCCGCGAAGCCCCCGAAGACCCGTTTACCGGCCTGGCGAATGAGGCTCAGTTGATCCGGGATTGGGACATTCAGGCACTGGAACTGTGCGATCCCGCGCCGGAGCCCACAGCTGAAGATCTTCTGAATGATGCGCTGGCGGCGGAATCTGCGGCGCTGGCGGTTGAAGGCGTCTCACAGGTTTCGGACGCGGCGGCCGCCTATGGTACCCATCGGGTGCATCTGGCAGCCACAAACGGCTTTTCCGGCGGGTACGAGCGCAGCAGCCGGTCAACCTCCTGCGTAGCGATCTCGGGCCAGGGTACCGGGATGGAGCGCGATTATGACGGCGACAGCCGCACATTCCAAAACGATTTGCGCAGCCCGGACCAGATTGGTCGGACCGCAGGCGAACGTGCTGTGGCGCAGGTTGGCGCGCGCAAGCCTGCAACAGGCGTCTATCCGGTTCTGTTCGATGAACGGATTTCATCTTCGTTGATCGGGCATCTTCTGGGCGCCAGCAACGGTATCTCCATCGCGCGCGGCTCGTCCTGGTTGTCGGATTGTCTTGGACAACAGGTTCTGCCGGAACATCTTTCGCTGATCGAAGACCCACATCGCCCGCGCATGTCAGGGTCGCGCCCCTTTGATGCCGAAGGCCTGCCCACACAACACCGGGCGATCATCGAAAACGGTGTATTGACGGGCTGGACATTGGACCTGGCCAGCGCACGAAAACTCAAGATGTCCTCGACAGGAAATGCTACGCGGGGCGTGTCTGGGCCTCCGTCGCCAAGCAACTGGAACCTCAGCCTGACACAGGGCGAGCGCAGCCGTGCAGAGCTGCTGCGCGATATGGGCACCGGACTGTTGGTAACGTCAATGATCGGATCGACCATCAACCCCAATACCGGGGATTATTCCCGTGGTGCCTCGGGGTTTTGGATCGAGAATGGCGAGATTACCCACCCGGTCAACGAATGCACCATCGCCGGGAACCTGCGCGATATGCTGCTGCGGATCATTCCGGCCAATGACGCCCGCCCCTATTTGTCGCGTGTGGTCCCATCGTTGCTGATCGAGGGAATGACACTTGCCGGCAACTGACCTACCCCTGCTGATTGACGCCGCGCGCGAGTCTGGAAAGATCGCAACACGGTATTCCGGGGCAAAAGCACAACGCTGGGATAAGCCCGATGGTGCAGGCCCGGTAACCGAGGCTGATCTGGCCGTGAACGCGATGCTCGAACAGCGCTTGCCCTCTGCGCGACCGGGTTACGGCTGGCTCAGCGAAGAGACCGAGGACACCCAGCATCGCCTGTCCCGGGACCGGGTTTTTATCATTGACCCGATCGACGGCACCCGCAGCTTCACCGAAGGTTCCTCGACCTGGGCGCATTCCCTGGCTGTGGCGGAACATGGTCAGGTGACGGCGGCGGTTATTTACCTGCCCTTGCGTGACCTGTTGTATGCGGCGGCCAAGGGCCAAGGGGCCACACTAAACGGCGCGCCGATTGTCGTATCGGACACCCAAGACATCACGACGGCCGAGATCCTGGCCGCGAAACCCAATCTGGACAGCCGGCACTGGTGTCAGGGCCGGGTTCCTCAATTCCGTCGAAACTATCGCCCGTCGCTTGCCTATCGGTTGGCATTGGTCGGGCAGGGTCGCTTTGACGGAATGTTGACACTGCGCCCCAGCTGGGAATGGGACATCGCGGCAGGGGATTTGATCGTCCAAGAGGCAGGTGGCATATGTACGGACCGGCTTGGCGCCCCACTGCGCTTTAACAACCCACATCCGCGCCTGAATGGTGTCATCGCGGCAAACCCGCCATTGCACCGGCAACTGGCGGATCAGATTGACCCAGACAGTGCGGGCATTGCGCCATGAGCAAACCGCGATCCCTTAGTCTGGCGGCCTATCGCGTGCTTTCGTGGGGCGTACCCGGCAACGGGGACCAACCCTATGTGCCCCGACCATCAGGAGATCTGATCTGGATTCACATTGCCAATCCGGGTCGCCTTCACGCGATGATGGATTTCTGCCACAGACTGCTGCAGTCGCGCCTGGGCCTGTCGGTTGTCCTGTCGGCCCCACCCGAAGCGGACCTGAGTCAGTGGGACTGCGCGAAATACATACTTGTGAACCTACCTTCGGAACAAACCGGCGCCGCGCGGGTGTTTCTGGACCATTGGCGCCCGAATATTGGCATTTGGGTTGGCGGCGGGCTGATGCCCAATGTGATTACCCGTGCCCACGAGCGCGAAGTGCCGTTGATCCTGATCGAAGCTGAAATCGACCTGAACACCGCGCGTGGGACCCGGTGGCTGCCCGATATCAGCCGGTACACTCTCGATTGCTTTCAACGAATTCTGGCTACCAGCAACGAAACGGCCCGGCAGATCCGCAAACTGGGAATCGCCTTCACCAAGGTCAGCGAGGCGCCTCCTCTGCTGATAAGTCCGAACCCTTCTCCGTGGCCCGAAGACGAACTGATCGAAACCAATCACGCCTTTTCAAGCAGACCCATCTGGCTTGCGGCCTGGGTGAAGGATAAAGAGTTCATCTCGGTCCTCAGCGCCCACCGTCAGGCCATGCGGATGCTGCCCCGGTTGACCCTAATCCTGCATGTCGCCGACATACAGGAAGCCGCCCCACTGCACAGGCGGCTCGAAGCCATGGACTTGCGCTGCATCAACTGGGACGATGGCGGCATGATTGAAGATACCACACAGATCGTCTTGTCCTCGGACCCAGAGGATTTGGGCTTGTGGTACCGTGTTTCGGCAGTGTCCTTTATCGGCAACTCGCTCGAACGGGGCGACGGGGGACAGGATCCGTTTGGTGCGACCGCCCTGGGATCGGCTGTCATACATGGCCCGCATGTTGACCAGCATCAGACAGCCTACGATCAGCTGGACCAGGCAGGCGCCGCTTTGACGGTCAGAACCGCAACCGAACTTGGGGATGCCGTGGTAGAATTACTTGCGCCTGACCGCGCGGCGGATATGGCTTTGGCAGGCTGGCAGATCGTGACCGTCGGCGCGCCGCAATCAGATCAGCTGATCGAACTGGTACAGGACTATCTGGACGAACGGAGCACCGACGATGCGGGCACCTGACTTTTGGAATACCGCTCCGGATCAGTTGGACCTCAGAGCCCGGCTGCTATCCCCGTTAGGACAGGTTTATGCGGCGGCGACAGCCCGCAGACTGGCCTCGGAAACAGGTTTCAACCCAGGCGTCCCCGTTATCTGCATTGGAAACCTGAATGCAGGCGGGACCGGCAAAACGCCAACCGTGATCTGGATGATCGAACAGCTGCGGGGCGCGTGGCATCAGACCCATGTTGTCACCCGAGGCCACGGCGGCGCACTGACAGGACCTGTGCGCGTCGATCCTGGCAAACATACGGCGGCAGAAGTCGGGGATGAACCGCTGCTGCTGGCCGCATTTGCGGATGTCTGGGTGGCCAAGGACCGCGCCGCGGGCGCAAAAGCCGCAGCCCAGGCCGGGGCAACCGTAATCCTGTTGGATGACGGGTTTCAGAACCCCTCGGTCGCCAAGGATTTCTCGGTCATCGTGGTGGATGCCGAGCGGGGGTTCGGCAACGGATTGTGCCTGCCTGCGGGTCCACTGCGGGAACCGGTCGATGTGGGGCAGCAACGGGCCGATCTGGTGCTGTCGCTGGGCGGCACAGACGCGCAGACACAGTTCGCCGCCCGCTGGGGGGGAAATCTGACGGTTCCACATGCGACCGGTGCGGTCGAACCGCTGCAGACAGGAATGGATTGGACGGACACGCCGGTTCTCGCCTTTGCCGGTATCGGCCATCCGGAGAAGTTCTTTGCCACCCTGCGCCAACAGGGCGCCAAATTGCTGCGGGCCGAAGCGCTGGACGATCACCAGCCCCTGACACCGGCCCTGATGACACGGCTAGAGAATGAAGCGCACCTGCTCGGCGCTCAGATGGTCACGACGGAAAAAGATGCGGTCCGCCTGCCAGCCGCCTTTCGCAGCAAAGTCATCACCCTGCCCGTCCGGCTGAATATGGACGAGGGCGACCGGGTCAAACAGTTGCTACTGCAGGTCGCGCCTTCGCCCTGAAGGCGACCGGCCCTGACAGGCCGGTCGTGTTTGGATTTAGCTGCCCAGTTCGGCGTCGATCAGCTTTTTGAATTCTTCGTAAGACTGATTGTCGACCTTCTTGCCGTTCACAATAAAGGATGGGGTTGCTCTGATGTCGTCGCGCTCGGCGTTTTCCTGATACCAGGCCACCAACGTCTGCGCACGCGTTCCGTCCTGCAGGCAGGCATCAAGCTGGTCGTTGCTGATTCCGGCCAAACGTCCGATCTTGCGCAGCTCGTCCACGATTTCCGCAGGTCCTCCGGCGCGAGTCCATTTGGACTGATCCTTGTAGATCAGATCAGAAATGCCGAAGAACTTCTCGGGGCCGCCGCAGCGCGCGACCATCGAGGCCCAAAGTCCGTATTTGTCAAAATACACCTCACGGTAGGTGAATTTGACCTTGCCGGTGTCGATATAGTTCTTCTTCAGCTCTTTATACGTCCCCTGATGGAAGGTCGCGCAATGGGGGCAGGTGTAGGACGCATATTCGACGATCTCGACCGGCGCATCCGCCGAGCCCTGAACCATTTCGATGATGGTCGAGGTATCCAGATCGGTCTGTTGTGCCTCGGCGCTGCCAACCAGCGGGTTGGACGGAGTAGAATTCGACTGCGTCAGCCAATAGCCGCCTGCGGCTATGGCGATGGCGGCGCAGATTCCGGTTGCAATACGGCTCATGAATCAGCCCTTTCTCAGCATTTTTGCTTGGATAAAACGTTACGGCCCAGACGTTCAAGGGCTGCGCGCAGATCGCCATCATGGACACCCTGCGCGGCCCGGTCTGCCTCGGCTATGATTTCTGGTTTGATTGTGGGTTTCGCCTGTTTCGGCTTGTGGTCGAAACTGGCCTGCCCCTCGGCAAATCCTGTCGGAGCTGTCTGGGTGATGCGCACCCGGCTGATGGCATTATAGCCATAAACCGCATTCACCTTGCCGCGCAGCTGTTCCTTTTGCATCTCAAGCATCGGCGCCTGCGGACCGGTGGTCAGCACCGTCAGCGTGGCCCCCATACCGCCCTTGCCATAGCCCACTTTCACCGGCCGCGCGATCGAGGCCACATCCTGCCCCACGATCTCGGCCCAATGGGTCAATAGACGAGAGACGGCGAATCCCCGGCTTTCCCCGGCGCGCCTGATCTGGCCGTTCAGCAATGTCGCAGTACGTTTAAAGCCGCGTGTCGAAGAACGTCTGGGCTGCATCTGGTTTCCAACTCCTGTCTCTCTATTGTAAAGGGCAGAACACCGGGCGCCAGCGAAACCCGACAAGGAGATATGTAAAACTTGCGTGACACCCACGAAATTGACTTCAGCGATGAGTTGCTGGCCTGGTACGACCGCAATGCCCGTGAAATGCCATGGCGCATTAGTCCTGCCGATAGGTCTTCCGGAATGCGTCCTGACCCCTATCGGGTTTGGCTGTCTGAAGTCATGCTACAGCAGACAACTGTGGCAGCGGTGCGCGACTATTTCCTGCGGTTCACATCTCGGTGGCCGACAGTTGAATCACTGGCCGCAGCGCCTGACGAGCAGGTCATGGGGGAATGGGCCGGTCTGGGATATTATGCCCGCGCCCGCAATCTGCTGAAATGCGCGCGCGTTGTGGTTGAAAGCCATGATGGCTGTTTTCCCGACTCACACGATGAGCTGCTGAACCTGCCGGGCATAGGCCCGTATACAGCCGCCGCGATTGCAGCCATTGCCTTTGATCGTCCGGAAACCGTGTTGGACGGCAATGTCGAACGTGTCATGGCCCGCCTATACGACATTCACGATCCGCTGCCGGGGTCAAAACCACAACTCAAGCAACGGGCAGCTGCATTGACCCCAGCGGTGCGTCCGGGCGACTATGCACAGGCCGTGATGGATCTGGGTGCGACTGTCTGCACCCCAAGATCCCCGGCATGCGGGATATGTCCAATGCGCACGCGTTGCCGCTCCCACGCGGCGGGTACCCAGGCCGATCTGCCCCGCAAAACACCGAAAAAGCCAAAACCCACACGTTATGGCCATGTCTACATCACCCAGACAGCGGACGGGGCGATGTTGCTTGAACGCCGCCCAGACAAAGGGCTTTTGGGCGGTATGCTGGGATGGCCGGGATCCGAATGGTCCGATGCGCCGTCTGACACCGCGCCGTTTGCGGCGGACTGGCGCGTTCTACCGGGCGAAGTGCGCCACACGTTCACGCATTTCCACCTGATCCTGCAGGTTTGGGCAACCTCTTTACCGCCCGGTGCGGCACCGGAGGACATGATCTTGCTTGATAAACATGCCTTTCGGCCCAGCGATCTGCCGACGGTCATGCGCAAGGCATTTGACCTCTGGCGCAACCAGTAACACATTATGCTGAAACACGACCTACGGATAGTCTGTCCCGCGTCGACCGGAGCTTTTGATGATCGCATCTGAAACATTGACTCGCTGGCAATCCACCCTTCCATTCTGGGTCTCGTTTTTGCTGATTCCATTGATTTGGGCCACGGCCTTTGTGGGTGGCTGGTGGGTCTTGCTGGTGCCGCTTTCAACATGGTGGATATTTGCCGCGCTGGATCAGCTCACCGGGCTCGACCTCGAAAATGCGGACCCAGATACGCCGGACAGCATGTTGCGCTGGTATATCCTGCTGACCAAAGCCTGGGTTCCGGTACAGTTCCTGACCCTTTACGGGCTGCTTTGGTATGTGACGCACAGCTCTCACCTGTCTTCACCAGAAAAGATCGGCCTGTTCTTTGGCATGGGTGTGATCTCGGGGACGATTGGAATCAACTACAGCCACGAACTGATGCACCAGAAGGGCCGACTGGAGCGCGGGCTTGGCGACATCCTGCTGGCCATGGTCTTGTACTCGCACTTCCGGTCCGAACATTTGCTGGTTCACCACCGCTATGTCGGAACCCCGCGCGATCCGGTAACAGCACGATACAACGAAGGCTTTCATCGCTTCTATCCGCGTGTTCTGTGGCAATGCCTGGCCTCCGCCTTTCATGCCGAGCGCGAGAAACTGGCGCGCAAGAACCAACCCTGGACTGACCGCGCAAACCCGTTCTGGCGGTATTGGATGTTACAGTGTGGTATGCTGACCCTGGCAGGTTTGATTGGAGGATGGTCCGGCCTTGTCCTGTTCCTGATTCAGGCCGGCGTCGCCATCTGGCAGCTTGAACTGGTGAACTATGTCGAACATTACGGGCTGACCCGAAAATATCTGGGCCAGGGGAAATACGAACACGTCCTGCCCTGTCATTCGTGGAACGCGTCGCAAAAAGCGTCGAACTGGCTGCTGATCAATCTACAGCGCCACTCGGACCATCACTACAAACCCAACCGTCGATTTCCACTGCTTCAACATCACGATCAGAACACCGCACCACAACTGCCCTACGGATACCCAGTGATGACGATCGCCGCGATGATCCCACCGCTCTGGCGGCGTGTCATGAACCCCCGTGTGCGGGATTGGCGGCGCCGGTACTACCCCGAAGTCACAGACTGGCAACCCTACAACAAGTCACAAAACCCGATGCCAGGGTCCTGACCGCAGCGTGCCTCGGCGCGCTGCCCGGCCCAACGACTGGCCCTGCGTCTTTGATGCATGGTCCATCGACGAGAGAGCCTTAAGCTACATCACCCAGATATCCATCGGGTATTCAACACCGCGCACAGGGTGGCCCTTGTTTTCGGTAAATTCGGCTGTCAGTTCGGAGGCACTGCTCCCTTCCTGCTCAAGCTGCAGGCGCACCGCATCACTCAGCACGATCCGGGCCTGCAGCTCGCGGGTCATTGCCTCAAGTTTCGCAGCGACATTTACCGCATCACCGATCACAGCAAATTCCAGACGGTTGGCGCCAATATCCCCCAGAACAACCGAGCCATAATGGACACCGATGCCAACATGAATCTCGGGCTCTCCGGCACGTCTACGTTCTATGTTCCACCGGTCAATCACAGTCACCATGCCGCGCGCGCAGGATACCGCGTTGGTCGCATCCAACGGTGTCGTCACCGGGGTCCCGAAAGTTGCCATAAGACCATCGCCCAAGTACTTGTCCAATGTCCCATGATGGCGGAACACTTCGGCCTCCATCCTGGCGTGAAATCCACGCAGCACCTCGATCACGTCATAAGGATCACGACCCGCCGCATATTTGGTGAACCCCACAATATCGATGAAGAGCACTGCGACATTCTCTTTTCGCACCTGTTTGAGCGGATCATCATTTTGGCTCAGTTCCTCCACCACATTTGGTGAGAAATATCGCGACAGGTTCGCTCGTTCCCGTTCCAACCCAGCATTGGTCATCAGCAAATGATTGAGTCGCCGCATCGACACGCCCAGCGTCACCGCCACCATCAGGAACACAATCACTTGCTGTATTCGGTCGTGAACCTCAAAGCTGTTTGGATCCAACATCTCGGCTACATCCGGATACCCCTGCAAGGCCTCGGCCACTTTCTCACTTATGCCGGGAATCGGAAACGCAACCCACCAGGCGATCACCCATCCGGTAGTCCAGATTATTGCAGTCCATGTGCCTATGGCAATCACCGTGCGCCAGGAATAGGCCATGGTTCCTGCTGCAAGAATGACGAAGAAATACTGAAAGTTGTCAAACCGGAATTGCATTGCCAATGGGCGCACATCATCGCTGAACGGGTTGGGAATGATCATTCCCAAAGTCATAATCAAAAGGTCAACAAAGATTAGTAGCAACTCTGTCCGAGATTGCCCTACACGGCCTGCCCGTCGGATCATCCAACCATTTGCGCAAATCAGCAAAAGGATGAAATGATACCAAAGGACCTCCCAATGCGGGTTCAGGTATATCAGCAAAAGGCCAGTCAGACCCATTGCGATCCAGCGGGCCCGGACAGCAAGCTCCAGCCCCTCGCGCTTGTGCCGTTCCAGCGCAGCTTCGGTGTATTTATTCTCGAATTCTACTTCGTTCGGGCGGGTGAAAAAGAACCGCCTAGCCCGAGGTTCGCTGGCTGCTGTGTCCGACATTGCGAAAGCTCCTACACTGCGCCGATTGCTTCATTAGGCTCATATCGGAACTCATCAGGGAAAGAAACAAAAGACCCCGCCGTTGATCGGCGGGGCAAGGCTTAGTGCCTTGTGTCAGGCCACAGGCACCGGCGGTATTGGTGAAATCAGTTGTGCATCTCGGACCGGATTTGCTGACGCAAGACGTCGATCGGCACGGTTTTGCCGTCGCGCTTGAAGCACCAGTAAGTCCAGCCATTGCACGAGGGCGCATTCTCAAGATGGGCACCGACCTGATGGATCGAACCCTTGATGTTTTGCCCCACAAGCGTGCCATCGGCGCGGACCTTGGCCTTGTGACGCTGGTTCATGGAATAGAGTTCCTCGCCCGGGCGTAGCATGCCTCGTTCGACCAACTGGCCAAAGGGCACGCGTGGCTCGGCGCGTTTGCTGGCGCTGACCTCCAGCGCCTCGCGGTCGAATTTACGCACTTTCGCGATGCGCTTTTCAGCCACTTGGCGATAACTTTCTTCGCGCTCGATCCCGATGAATTCGCGACCCAGCATCTTGGCCACGGCCCCCGTAGTCCCGGTGCCAAAGAACGGGTCCAGAATAACGTCACCCGGATTGGTTGATCCAACCAGCACGCGGTGCAGCAATGATTCCGGTTTCTGCGTCGGATGCGCCTTGTCGCCGTTTTCATCCTTGAGCCGTTCATGGCCAGTGCAGATCGGCAGCACCCAGTCGCTGCGCATCTGGACGCCTTCGTTCAACGCTTTCAGTGCCTCATAGTTGAAGGTGTATTTCGCCCCTTCACGCTTGGAGGCCCAGATCATTGTCTCATGCGCATTGGTGAACCGCTTGCCACGGAAATTCGGCATCGGGTTCGATTTGCGCCAAACTACATCGTTGAGGATCCAATACCCTGCATCCTGCAACGCAGACCCAACGCGGAAAATGTTGTGATACGATCCAATCACCCAGATGGCGCCATTGGGCTTCAGCAGACGATGGGCCGCCTTCAGCCATTCCCGCGTGAACTGGTCGTAGACGCCAAAGCTGGAAAACTGGTCCCAGTGATCATCGACTGCATCCACTTGGCTGTTATCGGGGCGGTGCAGTTGCCCTTTCAACTGCAGGTTATATGGGGGATCGGCAAAAATCAGGTCAACCGATGCCTCGGGAAGACTGTTCATCACTTCGATGCAGTCCCCGGATAGAATCGTGTTTACAGGGAGCGCTGTCGCGCCCTTTTTGGTGGTCGTTGTCATATCGCTGCCTCAAGTTCCACGGCGCTTATGCGCTCATTTGGTTGAGACAAGGATGAGTCAAAGACGATTCGCCGTCAATTTCTTTTTTGAATCAGCGGCTTACGATTTACTCTTGATACAACATATTGTGGACGGGCTTGAACGAAACTCTATGGTGAGGGGTCACACCAAGATTTCGCAGCGCATCCTTGTGTTGTTTTGACGGATAACCGGCATTTGTCTCCCAGCCGTACCCCGGATGCTGTTGCGCCAAATCCACCATCAGTTGATCGCGCCAGTTTTTGGCAAGGATCGAAGCTGCGGCGATCGACACGGAATGGGCATCGCCTTTGACCACTGCCTGTGCCGGAATGGCCAGTCCGCGCGGAATCATATTTCCGTCGATCAACAGATAATCAGGGGGGGGATCCAGCGCCGCCACCGCGCGCTCCATTGCCAGATGCGAGGCACGCAAGATGTTGTGCTCATCAATCTCGGCCACCGAAGCCTCGGCCACCGCGAATTCGGCGCAGCCACGCAGGGCAGTATCCAATGCGGCCCGGCGCTTGGCCGAGAGTTTCTTTGAATCGTTCAGACCTTGGGGAATTTCCGCGGGGTTCAGGACCACCGCCGCCGCCACAACAGGACCGGCCAGCGGACCTCGGCCAACCTCATCGACACCGGCAATCCGCAGATATCCCTGCGCAAGAGCGGCTTTTTCAATCTCATAATCTGGTGTGGTCATGTTTTGGGAAAATCCTGTTTTCCCCCATTGCGCAAGAAAAAAGAGAGGACAGCAATCGCTGCCCTCTCCGACGTGATGCTTCTAAGGCACCACTCCTGCTCGAACCGTATTACTTGTAAACGACGCGGTATCCCTGTTGGCGCAGGCAGGCGGGTTCATAGGCCCGCTTGACCTTATTGCCATTCCAGAAACCGACCTTGCACTTTTTGGGCAGGCTATTGGCGTATTTGTAGTGCTTATCCAGGCAGCGCGTCCCCAGAAGCGGGCGCTTTTTGCCATAGCCCTTGAAGGTTTCCAGGCACCTTTGCGGCAGACTATAGCGCGCAACGCGCTCGGGCAAGGGACGGATATGGTTCGGCCGATGCCTGGGGGTCCTCTGGATGTGCTGTTTGGGGGCCTGATACACGTGGTTGTAGTTGCGGGTAACCTTTTTGCTGTCGCCTTGCTTGTCAAAATGATGGATGGCAGCGCCAATCAAGGCAATCGCCGCCAGCCCGCCAAGAATATCTTCTGCATCAGCGGCACGGGCCTGGGATGCAGAAACGCCGGTAATTGCGACTGCAGAGGCAATGATCAGAGCGATGAATTTCTTATGCATGGTGCTGTCCTTTCGGGTACTCGGTGGACGTGATGACAGTCCGTAAATTCGATGACCCGACATTGGGGATGTCCCCTTCAGACAAGCAATAACGCCGTTTTGTTATCTGATATCAGACCGCGAAACCCCTTTGCGTTATTGAATATCAACCAAAGCCATGCGCAGGATGCGGCCTATGAAACAGATCCTCTCTTCTCTGGCCATCGGGGCCCTGATATCGCTTGGTTCCATGGCGTCAGCAGCGGACTGCTATGCCGATTACAAGGCCAAGCAGGACAATCCGTTGCGCCTGCATTATGGCGTCATGCAGGTTTCGTCCTGCGGCAAAGGAAAAGCCAAAAAAGAGGTCGCGCAACGGCTGCGCGGCTCGGGCTGGACCCTGCTGAACGTCATGTCCGTTTTTGGACCGGAAGGGTTGGATAAAAGGAAGGCCAATGCCGGAAAATTCTATCTCCGTTACTGAGGCACGGCGCTCGGGCGTCAGGTTGGTTGGCGCGGGCATCACGGTAATCGTTGTCATACTTGTGGCCTCTGCCGCCTTTCTGTTCTGGACATTGCCAGATGCAAACGCGTTCAATGCCCGCGTCGAACGTCTGTTCGTCGAGAGTGATCTGACCTCGCAGACCGAGATTCGCCTACTCGAGATTCTGGCCCAGTCCGGCACTGCCTTTGCCGATACATTGTCCAGTTACCGCATGGTTATCTTTGTTTTGCTGGTTTTCGCCACTGCAATGCTGATTGCTGCGCTGGTGTTTCTGGTCATGCTGGTGCTGTTGAACCGACGCATGGCACAGATTGAGCGCACTGGGATTCAGGTCACTTCACTTTTGATCAGCCGGGAAGAGAATACCGTCTATCTCAATAACATGGATTTCAAACTGACAGCGTCGGCGATGGAAACCCTGTCAGTTCTTGCCGAATCCAGGTTGGATGACGAGGTTCTATCCGGCATTCAGATCGAGGCGATGATTTCCGGCAAAAGCACAGCTGATTGTGACGAGGCTGCTGGCGCGACGCGGATCAAGCGCCTGCGCGATGCTTTGGGCAATCAGATGGTCAGCGAGTTGCTGGTCAAGAACATTGCTAAAAAAGGCTATATGTTGTCGATCGAAAAAGACGTCATTCAGATGATTTGATATTGGGAAAATCCTGCTCTGCCCCTTGGAAAACACGGATCAAACGCCCATCCTATAAAGACCCGTGCCGGGGAGGATGATTATGAACGTTCACGTGACTCCAAATATCAAAGGCTATGGGATCTCGGTCGAACCACTTGTCGGCCGTATCGCAATCTACCGGGATGAGATCCTTCTGGCTGAAAGCTTTGATGCCAAGGTAATGTACGAAACTCGGTTGCCGCCGATGATCTACATCCCCCGTCAGGATGTACATGTCGATCTCAGCGATGAGACCGAACTTCAGACATTCTGCCCGTTCAAAGGCACCGCCACTTACCACGATGTCGTTCTGGCGGATCAACGATTGGCCAACTCCGTCTGGGCTTACGAGAACGCCCTGCCCGAAAGCGCCGCGATCCAGGGCCATATCGGCTTTATGCCCACCGCATATACGCGGATTGAGCTGGGTGAAAACAACCTGCGCAACCCGGAAGACGGCAATATCAGCGGGCCGCTGATTGATTGGCTGATGCGGGGGGCCAGTGATCTCAGCACGCCCGAAGCATTCACCAAAGCGCTGGCCGAGAAGATGCTGGAACATGGAATTGCCATTCAGCGCCTCAGTATCCTTGCCTGGTCCCTACATCCGCTGATCGCGGGCAAACACTATATTTGGGAAAAGGATGAGGCCGAGATTTCGACCAATGTGCCCACCTATGAAATCCACGACCACCCCGCCTATATCAACAGCCCTCTGCGCCACGTGTCCAACGGTATGGGCGGCGTGCGCCAAAGGCTGAATGACGAGAACCCTCAGCACAGCTTTCCAATCATGGAAGACCTGCGCGCCAAAGGGGCGACTGACTATGTCGCGATGCCCCTGCCATTTTCCGACGGGCGCACCAATGTCTTGACGCTGACCTGCGATCACCCCGACGGGTTCACAACGGCCAATCTGGGGCTGGTGTTCGAATGCTCCTCGGTGATTGCCCGGTTCTACGAAGTCTTCATGCAGCGCGAAAACGCCCAGGTATTGCTGGAAACCTATGTCGGAAAGCGGACCGGCGCGCGTGTCCTGGGCGGAGAAATCCGTCGTGGCGACGGGGATGAGATTGATGCAGCCATCATGTTCTGCGACCTGCGCAATTCTACCCTGTTAGAAGAAAAGCTGGGCCGCGCCGCCTATATCAACCTGCTGAATGACTTCTTTGAAACGGTCTCGGGCATCGTCGACGAAAACGGTGGTGAAGTTCTAAAATTCATCGGGGACGCTGTTCTTGCTGTATTCCCGGCAGGCGAAGATTCTACCTTAGCCCGCAAAAACGCGCAGCGATCAGCAGTTGGAATCGTTGAAAGGCTTGGAGACCTGCGCAAGTCCGGGTCGGACATGCATTGCGACTGTTCGATTGGTGTCGCTTATGGGCGCGTAACTTACGGCAATATCGGGTCGCGCGAACGGTTAGACTTCACCGTGATCGGACAAGCTGCGAACGTCGCCGCACGGCTTGGGGAATACAGCAAGATCGTGAATCACAGGATCGTTGTTACCAAAGACATCGTGCCGGCCTGTACAGACGCTTTGCCACTTGGAGAGGTCAAGCTGCACAACGTGTCACAACCCGTGTGCTCATACGCGCTCAAAACCTCGGCGGACGCGATTCTGAACGGATAGTCGCGCGAAGTTGCGTTTGATACTCACGCATCTTGCGATAGGGACAGCATTACCCGCCCAGCAGAAGCAACGCGGTTTGGGCCGGGGAAATTGTGCTTTGAAGCTGCGTGATCTGACTGCGCGCAAGGTATCTGTCGGTCAAATCCCCGATCGCCTCTTCATCCGCGAACTGCGCTAAATCGTCAGATCCAGTCAGGTTCGACAACCTATCCTTGAACACCTCAAGCTGCTTGTCGATGTCCAACTGACCAAAGCTTGAAGGCAGCCCAAGCGCCGTCTCCATCATCTTTCGCAACGGCGGAAGGCCCATCAAGTCGAACCATTTCGTGTCACCACTGCTGTCTTGCGATGCCAACTCAGCCAGCGCATGTTGTGCATACAGGGATATGCGCATTGACTCGTCCTGTTCACCCACGGCGACCTCAAAGCGTGAGGTCACGTTGTCCCGGGCAATATCCTCCATAAATGTCGAAAGAATGGTTCTTCGAATTTCGCCAGGGCCCAGTCCAAATGCCTCAGAGAATTCACGGTATCTTTTATCAGATAGGCGATTGGACAATGCATCATCTGCGCTTGTTCCATCTGACAGGATTTTCTGGATGAAATAGCGGTTGTCGATGTCGCTCTCCAGACCAAATGCGCCCAAGGCAACCTGTAGCAGCCGGCGGTCAGAAACCAGATCTTCAGCCGTCTGAACCTTGCCGATGTTTTCCCGGAAATACGTCGCCTCACGCTCATTGACCGACGAAGAGGAAAAGCTGTTCAACTGGCCTTCGTAGGTGCGTTGAAGGAACCGCCAGCCAACAATGCCACCTGAGGGTATGACCGGCTGAAAGGTCATTGCTGGTAGGCCATGAGGCGCTCTTCTCGCGGTAGCAGAGCACGCAGGGATTTAAGGCATTTGTAATACTGCTCGGCCAACAAGGCTTCGGTTGCCTCGGCCAAAACTCTGCGGCTGTCCGCATCCGTAAACACTTGGCTCAACTCTTCCACCCGACGCAGCAGTTGTTGGCGGGCGCTTTCAGCTTCCATGTCTCCAGACAGAACCAGTTGCGTCGCATAGCACACTCTGCGAACGGGTGTGTTCACCTCATCAGGATGTATCGCATCGCGCAAACGCAGGACATTTGCCTGTGGTGTCATGATTGAAAACCGACTTCTACGATCGCCGTTTTCCACAACTACACCATTAATCAGCACGCGTTCTTTTGGTGCTAGCTTCAATACCAAACCCGCCATCAATTCGCACCCATTTGCCGAAGGCCTTTGAGAACGGCCATGTTTATTTCCAGAAGGGGCTCTACCGAAGCCTTATTGCTGAGTATCTGGCTGCTGTGCTGTTCGGTGAACTCAGCTAGATAGAAAATCCGGGCGCGAAGGTCATTCGGCAAGGCGTTATCGGAATCGGCAACCCCGTTTGCCAACACAGACCAAAGCCTCCGGTTTTCATGCAAAGCCTGAACAAACGCTCCAAAGTCGGTTTTGTGCCGCGCGGCCGCAGCCTTCAACCGATGCGTGATCTTGGAAATCGCCTCATATTCCGTATCACGCGGTGTGCGCGTCGGAGCAGCGGTCTGCGCATAGGCGCGTTGTGCAAGAGTTTGCGGTGTCACTTGAAATCCTTCCAAAAGGCCGTCTTACGGCGGTCAAAGCCGGGGCGCGTCTCCACGCCCCGGCCAGGGTCCTGAACTTAGCGGAACAGAGACAGGATCGACTGCGGCGCCTGGTTGGCAATCGACAACGACTGCGTTGCCAGTTGCTGCTGTACCTGCAGGGCCTGCAGACGGGCCGAGGTTTCTTCCATATCAGCGTCAACCAGCGCTCCGATACCGGACTTGAACGAGTCAGAAAGATTCGAGATGAATTCTTTCTGCGTTTCGATCCGGCCCTGAGACGAACCAAACGCCGCAGATGCATCAATGGACGTGTCGATCAAGGTCTCGATAGTACCCAGCGCCGCCTGAGCACCAGCATCTGTCGAAACATCAATCGAAGCCAACGCCCCCAGGCCACCTGCATTGGCATTGGTGAACTGCGCCGAGACAGTAACGTCCCGATCAGCGTCGGCACCAGCCGTCGCAGCACCGGTTACAAATGTCAAAGTGCCCGGGTTGGCCGAGTCATAGTCGATTGCGACACCCGTGATCCCCAGGGAATCGATCTGATTTTTCAGGCCAACGGCAACAATGGCATCCGTATAAGCGGCGTCATATGTTCCAGATGGGTCCAGATCAGCAGCTTGCACCGTGTAGGACGCAACCTTGTCACCAATAGTGATCGAGATCTTGTCACCAGCAGCAAAGTTGTCCGTTGAACTGTCCACCACGATGTCGCCGGTTCCACCAGCTTTGTCCATCGTGAAGCCCGCGGCGTCATTGTCGGTTGTGACGTTGTCCGAGCCGGCCAGAACACCTTTGCTGGCATACCCACCTGTGGACAGGTTCTGCGAGGCCACCGAAATCGAAGATGCGGTTACGTTGCCACTGGAGTCACGATCCAGAGACGACAGGATCGAGGCTGTACCCGCCGACCCGTCAACCAGGTTAAGCCCGTTAAACTGCGCCGCTCCAACCACCGATGCGATCTGATCTTTAAGAGCAGTCACGTCGTCATTGATTTTGCCGCGGTCAACATTGTCTTCCTGTGCCGCAACGATCTTCTCTTTCATCTGGGACAGCAGGTCAGTGACTGTCTCGGACGCGTTCCGGGCCACCGCAACGGTCGATTCACCCAGTGCCAAACTGTCTTTGATGGCGTTGAACCCCTTAACGTCCGACTCCATGACTTTGGAAATCGCCCAGACGGCTGAATTGTCCTTGGCTGTGGCGACGTCTTTACCGGTCGAAATCGCGTTCTGGGTCTGCGCCAGGTTCCTGTTGACCGATTTCAGGGTTTGCAGCGCAACCATTGCGCCGTTGTTTGTCAGAATGCTGGACATAGCTTTCTTCCTTTTCCGTTCGGGCCTTTTGCGCCCTTGCTTACCCCGCAACATGTACGGGCTTTGACGTCTTTCTGATCACTGCGACCCGCCGTCGGGCTTTTCGCGCCATCTGAGTTTCCAGATGCAGGATCACCTTTGACGCCGATCTCCTAACGGAGTGCTAAGACTCGAAAATCAGAAAGCTCGGATTTGATTCAATCCTCGCGCTAGGCCCGCTTTTCCAGCTTTGCGTGACTGCGAACGGTAAAATCGCTGCGTTGCCCATCCGCTCCATAAGTACTGAATTCCTGACGCACTCGGCGCAGTTCAGCCATGCGCCCGGCAACCGCCCGAATCCCTTCGGCCGCATTGTTCAGCAGAGCCTGATTCCGGTCGACTTTCTTTTGAACCCCGATCAGTTCATCACTATCAATCACCTCAAGATCATTGATCGCACCGATCAGCTTTTCCTTTTCCGGGACCATGTGATTCAACCGATCCAGATCCCCGGTCACCAAGGCGTTGCGTTCAAGGTCCAGAACTTCTTCAAGAGATTTGATCAGGTCATGTTCAGACTTGTTAGGCATTGGTATTCTCCATCATGGACTGAAACAGGATTTCGGACAGGCCAACACCGCCGGACCTGGCAAGCTGCAGTGCCTGCTGCTGAACAAGAAACGATGAAAACTGGTCTTCACCCGCACCGCCGCCGAACGAATCTCGGGATTCGCCCAGACCTGCGGACTTAAGCATTTCAGACAGGAACGCCGCCTCAAGCTCTACCGCAGCATCTTTCAGCTTTTGCTCAACAGACAAGGGCTGCGGCGCCGCTGGAATACCAGATAGCTTCATCGCTTTCTCCGAAAATTGCATCGAACTTTCTGGATCAAATATGAAAGCGGTTAAAATAAACGTAACTTCCTGCGGGCAAATTCCTGGTTACGCAAACCGGAGCCGGAGCAAAATGCCCAACCCTCTTATATTGTCCACATCCTCGACCGCCAGCGCCGCAAAATCTGAAACTGCCGCCAAGGGACACCCAATCTCGGAAGGGGCTGACACCTTTGCTGAGGTAATGGAGCAGGAATTGCAGCGTTCCGAAGGTGACAGCTTGAATGAGGACGTGCCCGAACTGACCATTAATGCCGAGGTGCAGGTTGAAGAGGATGTGGTCGAAGAAGACTCTGTTGATCTTGCGACCAGCCTGTCGGGAAAACCTGTAACTGACCCGCCCACCCGCGCGCCGGCGCAGGACGAAGAGATGGCACCTGAGGAAACGCCGGCATCGCTGCCCGAACCTGACAAGGCCGTAATACTCGCAGCGCCAAACAATGCGACCCCCGATCCTCGGGGTGATGCGCTTGGAAACGCGGCGCAACGCGCCCGATCTGAGGTTCCGGCTTTGTTGCAGGCGAAAACCGCTCAGCAAAACCCGGAACACAATCTGACGCAAACCGCTATTGCAAAGGGCTATCGGACCAAGGCGTCGATACCCTCGGATTCTGCGTCCGAAAAACCCGAAGTGCCAGAACCAAAGCTGGTTTCGCGAGATACACCCGATGCGGCTCGGGCTCCCAAAGCCACCGGTTCACCGCCGACAACGCAATCCGTTCCGACATTTGTTCAAATACAACTGATGGCGTCTGCCAAGGTGCAGGACGTTGATTTGGTATCAGACCCGGATGCCGAGGGGATTCTGCCCGCGCGCGAAAGCCAGCCATTTTCAACGGCACGAGATACGTCAGCAAGCCATCAGCACTTTTTAACCTCAGCACGGGCAGAAACGGCGCGGGCAATCGCGGGGCAGATGGCCGCTGCGATACATGCAAGACCACAATCCGGCACGATTGAACTGACCTTGAATCCGGAAGAGCTGGGCAAGATCTCAATCGTCATGAATGGCCGGGATGACGGGTTGCAGATGACGATCGCAGCCGAGCGGCCGGAAACTCTGGAAATGATGAGGCGACATCTTTCGGTTCTTGAGGCTGAGTTCAAAAACCTCGGGCTTGGCGATCTGTCTTTCAATCTGGGTGGTTCGTCAGACGGCCAGTCCGAAAGCGCGGATAGACACGCGGAGTCCGGTCTGAATACAACCCAGACCGAAATGGATCAGGCCAGCGAGCCGGTCTTAACCCGGATCGGCCATAGTGGCCGCGTTGATATGAGGCTTTGAGCATGATCACGCCCACACAGAATACAGGCGCTACCGCCACACAGACCCAATCTTCGGCGCAATCTGGAACATCCGGCCTGGCCTCGGATTTTGAAACCTTCCTTCTGATGCTGACCGCCCAGGCCCGCAACCAAGACCCGCTGGAGCCGCTGGATTCATCAGAATACGCCTCGCAACTGGCTCAGTTCTCGATGGTCGAGCAGCAAGTTCAGACCAACGATCTGCTCTCAGCGCTTGCCTATTCGCTTGGCAGTGTAAACCTTGAAGAGCTTGCCAGCTGGGTCGGGATGGATGTGCGAACCGCCTCTGCCTTTCATTTCGACGGTTCACCAGAAACGCTGTATGCGCAGGCCGACCCCGGGGCGGACAGCGCCTTTATGGTGATCCGCAACGACTCGGACGAGGTCGTTGAACGCATCGCTGTTTCTACGACGGAATCCGAGTTTGTCTGGGCCGGAACCGATGACGATGCCGCCCCGTTACCGGCAGGAAATTATACCGCAACGATGGAAAGTTATGACGGCGATGAGCTGCTGTCTGAACGCATCGCCTCAGCGTATAATCAGGTGCTCGAGGCGCAGGTCGGCACTGATGCAGTGTTGCTGACGCTCGCTGGCGGAGAGGTGGTGCCAGCAGGAATAGTCACTGCGGTGCGAACAGGAGCTTGATCTACGGTTAACGACAGGCGAAACCAAGGCAATGCCCGACTCGTTGACTGATTGGTGATCTCCCTGCCTCAAATACCGTCCCCACCGCGCGACCTTGTTGCTCAACTTGTCAGGCTCGGATTTGCCAGCGCTGGGGCACAGTTCGAAACTCTGTATGGTGGCAGGACAAACCGGGTGTGGAAGGTGCTGGGCGACGACAGTGATCAGGTATTGAAACTGTACCGCTCGGACCTGGAAAACCCATTGTTTCGCAACGATCCCGCATTGGAAGCCGCCTGTCTGCGGGCACTGGCTTCTTCTGGGGTTGTGCCGCGATTGCGGGCAACGGGACAACATGACAACGGATATTGGGTGTTCTACGACCACGCACAGGGCACCCCCTGGCGGTCTGACCCGGCCCCAGTGGCCCGGTTGCTGCACCGCCTGCATTCGCTCAACCTAAACATAGAGAACGCACCCACCGGTAAAAACGGTAGCGCAGATCTGGCCGAACATAGTCAAAGCATTCTGGCGATGTGCACATCGGATCGACGGGCTCAGCTGGAAAAGATGCAACCACAGCATCATATTTTGCGGTCGGATCATACTTGCCTGATTCACGGCGACCCGGTGGCGGGAAACATCCTCGTCGCATCCTCTGGTCTGACGCTGATTGACTGGCAATGCCCAGCCGTTGGTGATCCTTGCGAGGACCTTGCGCTGTTCCTGTCACCCGCCATGCAATATCTTTACAGAGGTGCGGTTTTGACCGTTGACGAGCAAAAGTCCTTTCTTTCAGCGTATGACCGGCAGGAAACCGTAAACCGCTACCGGTCTTTACGCCGCTGGTACGGGTGGAGGATGGCAGCCTACTGCCTATGGCGCGCAGAACATGGGGCACCGGATTATGAACAAGGGCTCGAGCTGGAACTGGCCGCTTTGTGAATGTCAGAGGTCGGCCAGTGCCATTAACGCATAGGCTGGCGGCATCAGCGCCCGCCGCCAGGACCCAAGTGGAAAACGCCGCGGGGGTCGGGCCATTGGCTCAGGCAATTCCGCATCCTGTCCAAGCACCATGCGACTAAGCGCCCGCCCACAATAGGTACCCATCGCGACACCGTTTCCATGATAGGCCAGCCCGGCAAACATCCCATTCTGACCCGGAACGGGCCCTGCGAACGGCGTCAGATCCTGGGTAAGGCACACCATCCCTGACCACATATTGGTCACGTCCACATCGGCCCATGCCGGAAACATGGCCTTGAAATCACGCTGCACCTTTTGCCGGATCGCAGCCTCGGCCTTAGGTGATGAGCGCAGGCCACCGCGCATCCCAAACAGAAACCGCCGATCCGGCATAAGACGAAAATAGTGCAGAAGATTTCGTGTATCGTAAGACATCTGATCCGAGGTCCAGCCCTGCGCCGACACCTCAGCCTCGGTCAATGGGCGGGTCACCAGAACGGTTGATTGCGCTGGCATATAGCGCCCAGACAGCCATTCAGGCATGTTTTCACTGGAATATCCGTTGGTGCAGATCAGTACATTCGACGCTTTGATCCGCCCTGACCCGGTTCGAACATCAAAGCTCGCGCTGGTTTTGGTAATGTCTCTGGCCATGGTTTTCTGAAAAAATCGGGCCCCAACGGAAGCGGCCGCATTTGCAATGCCGAACAGGTATTTCCGGGGGTTCAGACCAAATCCGACCGGCACGCTATAGCCCCCGAAAAAATCCCCACCCAACCCGAGCCCGGGCAGGTCGGCTGCCTCATGCAAGCAGCCCCCGTCATCCGCAGAGCGTCGCAATTTCTCCATGGCGCGGGCGGTGTGGGCCAGGGCGGTCTCGCCCTTGGAATGAACGTCCGCTTCGATCTGATGCGCCTCAAGCAGGTCGGCGACAAGATTGACCGCATCCACTTCGGCCTGGGCAAAGCTTTCGGCCCCCTCGACCCCATATCGCCGAGCCATGCCACGATCGCTCAGCTTTGACCCACCTCGGCAGCAAAACCCACCATTGCGACCCGAGGCACCCCACCCCGGCGTCTCCGCCTCGAGAACTGCGACGGATAGGCCTGCCTGCCCCAGGAAAAGCGCGGCTGTAACACCTGTGAACCCGCCGCCGATGATGGCGACATCCACGCTCAGATCATCCTGCAACACCGGCCAGTCCGGTGCTGCGATAGTTTCATCCCACCAGCACCCTGATCGCGGTCCAGATCCATAGGTGAACTCAGGGAACAGGCGTTTCATTCCGCACGCACTGCCGCCATCTCATCCTGTTTCTGCCGGACCATCGCGCGCTTGGTGACCAAAGATGCTGCTATGACACCGACCGTCACGACCGCAATCATGATCGTGGATAGCGCATTGATTTCTGGGCTGACGCCCAACCGCACAGCTGAGAAAATCTTGATCGGCAGAGTCGTGGCTGACGGGCCCGATGTGAATGATGCGATCACCAGATCATCCAGCGACAGCGTAAAAGCCAATAGCCAGCCTGAAATCACCGCCGGGGCGATGATCGGCAGGGTGACAAGACGGAAGGCTTGTGCGGGTGAGCACCCAAGATCCAACGCTGCCTCTTCCAGAGACTGATCAAACGTGACCAGACGTGAGGATACAACAACCGACACGAAGCACATTGAAAAGGTCGTATGTGCCAGCACGATGGTCAAAATACCCCGGTCCAGTCCAATTCCGATGAACAGCAGCAAAAGCGACAGGCCAGTGATCACTTCGGGCATCACAAGAGGCGCATAGATCATGCCCGAAAACAGAGTCCGGCCAAAGAACCGCCCACCGCGTACCAGCACATAGGCCGCCGCCGTACCCAGAATGGTAGCCAGGGTCGACGAGAATACTGCAACCCGCAAGGTGACCCAGGCAGCATCAAGAAACGCTTCGTTCTGGACCAACTCACCATACCATTTGGTCGAAAATCCAGCCCAAACCGTGACCAGTTTGCTTTCGTTAAAAGAGAAGATGATCAAAATGAGCATCGGGATATAGAGAAACGCGAAACCAAGCGTCAACGAGACGACGTTGAACCAGCTTAACCTGTTCATTGCTCAGCCTCCGTCTGTTTCTGCTGGTTGCGCTGGAACAGCACGATGGGAATCACAAGGATCAGCAACAGCACAACTGCCACGGCACCGGCCACCGGCCAGTCGCGGTTCGAGAAGAACTCCTCCCACAATACTTTGCCGATCATCAATGTCCCGGATCCTCCGAGCAATGATGGGATCACAAATTCGCCGATCACCGGAATCATCACCAGGAAACAACCCGCGATGATACCCGGGCGTGACAAGGGGATCGTTATCAGCCAGAAGGCCTGAATACGCGAACAGCCCAAATCCTCTGCGGCCTCGATCAGCGACTCGTCCATTCGTTCAAGCGCGGAATAGATCGGCAGAATCATGAAGGGCAGATAGGTATAGACGATACCGATATAGACAGCTGTGTTGGTGTTCAGAATGGTCAGCGGGGTCGAGATGATGCCCGTCCACAGCAGCAGTTGGTTCAGGTAACCTTCGTTGCTGAGAATACCCATCCAAGCATAGACCCGGATCAGGAACGACGTCCAGAACGGCAGGATTACCAGCATCATCAACGTCGGGCGCCACTCAGCTGGTGCGCGGGCCATGCCATACGCGATAGGATACCCCACCAGCAAAGTCAGTATGGTTGAAATCAACGCGATTTTGACGCTGGACAGGTAAGCTTTCCAATACAGGTCATCTTCGGTTAGCCAGACGAAATTCTCAAAATCCAGCTGGCTGAAGAAATCCCTGAGCCCGGCCCAGCCCTGAGATAAATCCAGTGTCGGCGTGTAAGGCGGGATGGCCAGTTCCGTGTCCGAAAGCGAGATTTTCAGAACGATGAAAAATGGCACCAGAAACAGCGCCAAAAGCCAGACATACGGGACGGCGATCAGAAGGGCGCGGCGCATCAATCCGCCAACAGAACCGCGGCGGTGGCTGTCCAGGACAGCCAGACCGGGTCTTCCCATGTAAAGGAACGACGCGAAATGCGACGGGTATTTGCCGTCTGCGCCTTGATAATCGTGCCGTTATTCAGTTCGACGTGATAAGTGGACAGATTGCCCAGATAGGCAATGTCAAGCACCTTGCCCTGCACTGCGTTGATTGCATCCGCAGGACGATCAACCGAGATCGTCACCTTCTCGGGGCGGATCGCCAGATGACATAGCTGGCCGTTCGAAAACTCTGTGGTCGAGGACGCAGTCAAAGGTGCCTGACCTTCAGCCCAGTCAATCTGATAGGTCTCATCGGCGCTTGCCGTGGCTCGGCCCTGGATGATGTTCACGTCGCCAATGAAATCGGCCACATAGACCGAACTGGGATTCTCATAAATCCGGTCGGGTGTCGCCACTTGTATCAGATTACCCTGATCCATTACCGCAACCCGGCTGGCCACGGTCATCGCCTCTTCCTGATCATGGGTCACGATCACAAAGGTGGTGCCGGTCTTTTCCTGAATATCCATCAACTCGAATTGCGTATCCTGTCGCAGTTTCTTATCCAGCGCCCCCAAAGGTTCGTCCAGCAACAGCAGCTTTGGCGCTTTGGCCAGGGATCGCGCAAGCGCCACGCGCTGACGCTGACCACCCGAGATCTGGTGCGGTTTGCGACGGGCGAATTGTTCAAGCCGGGTCAGGCGCAACATCTCTTCGACACGATCCATAAGATCATGCTTAGGCATATTGTCCCGACGCAGACCAAAGGCGATGTTTTCCCAGATAGATAGATGCGGAAACAGCGCGTAGGATTGGAACATCATGTTCACAGCCCGTTTGTTCGGCGGAATGGGATCTATATCCTGCCCGCCCAGCAGAATATGCCCTTCGGTCGGTTTTTCAAACCCGGCCAACATTCGCATCATCGTGGTCTTGCCGCAGCCCGAGGGCCCTAGCAGAGCAAAGAATTCTTTCTCAAATATATCCAAGGACAGATTGTCGATGGCCGTGAACTCACCAAACCGTTTGGTGACATTCTGGAACTGGATCAGAGGTTTCGCCTGTGGGTCTTCCCACGGCACAAAAACAGTAGAGTTCAAAACGGCCCCCGTTCGGCAATCTGAAAAGAATGGCAGGGCGGTTGGTCCGCCCTGCTGAAACAAGCCGGATTAGGTGCCCGATTTGATCTTGGTCCACAAACGGGTCACGACCCGCTGTATCTTCGACGGGTAAGGCGTCGTGATATAGAGGTTTTGCATGGTCGCATCATCCGGATAGATGGCCGGATCACCGATCACGTCTTCCTCAAGAAATTCTTGCGAAGCCTTGTTGCCATTGGCGTAGTAAACATAGTTCGAGGCCGCAGCCATATTGTTGGCATCCAGAATGAAATTCAGGAATTTATGCGCACCCTCCGGGTTCGGAGCATCAGCCGGAATCGCCATCTGGTCGAACCACATCAACGACCCTTCAGCAAAGGGATGATACTCAATTTCAACACCATTATCGGCTTCGGCCGCACGATCGCGGGCCTGCAGGATATCACCCGACCACCCCACGGCGACACAGATGTCGCCATTGGCCAATGCGTTGATATATTCCGAGCTGTGGAACTTCTGAATGTGCGGTCGAACGCTGGTCAAAACCGCCTCGGCCTTGCCAATAACATCTTTGTCATGGCTGTCCGGGTCTTCACCCAAATATTGCAGAACCATCGGAATGATTTCTGCCGGAGCATCCAGGAAATGTACGCCGCAGGATGCAAGTTTCTCCATATTCTCGGGTTTCAGAACCAGATCCATGCTGTTCAGCGCAACATCCTCGCCCAACGCTTCCTGCACTTTTCCAACATTTACACCAAGCCCGGTTGTGCCCCACATGTAGTTGATAGAATAGGCGTTGTCCGGATCATACCCGGCAGTACGTTCCTGAATCACATCCCACAGATTGCCTGAATTCGACAACTGTGCAGCGTCAAGCGCCTGAAAGGCTCCAGCCTGGATCTGACGCTGAAGGAAAGTACCCGAAGGCACCACCACGTCATAGCCTGATCCACCGGCCAGCATCTTGGTCTCCAATACCTCGTTGCTGTCAAAAACATCATAAATCAGAGTCAGACCGGTATCTTCCTCGAACTTTGTCAGAAGCTCTTCGTCGATATAGTCGGACCAGTTGTAAACACGCACCTCTTCAGCGAAGGCCGCCGAAGTCCCCAATGCGATGACCGCTGTCATGGTCAGCGTTTTGATTGTCATATTATTCTCCCTGCAAGTGTACGCGCTATTTTCCCGTTTTTTTGGATTTGATCAAGTTTTGCGTTTTCGCACGATCCGTCGTATGGTTTCACGAGGTCAGAAACCTGACAAGTCAACATAGCGGGAAACAGGGCAAACCACTTGGATTTGATCAAAAATAAGGCATCCAGCACTGACGGTGCGCGTGAAAAACGACCTGCGCATGAACAGGTCTATAATACCCTCAGATCACAAATCATGTACGGCGAATTGGTGCCGGGGCAACCCGTCACGATCCAGGGTCTCACTGATTCGCTGGGTGTTGGAATGACCCCTGTGCGGGAGGCGATCAGGCGCCTGATATCCGATGGTGCTCTGGTGTTTCAGGGCAACCGCCGAGTGAGTGTTCCTCTTCTGACCGACGGCGATGTCGAACAGATGATTTATTCAAGAATCAAAATAGAATCAGAGCTTTCGAGGCGTGCAACTGCGAATGTGACACCTCAGGACATTGATCATCTTGAGCAGATCGACCAACGTCTGGATCGCACTATCAGCGATGGAGACGTCAGCGGCTATCTGCGCCTCAACCACCGGTTTCACGAAACGCTTTACGGCCATGCAAATGCCCCGATTCTCAATGATCTGGCCGAGCGCCTGTGGCTTAGATTCGGGCCGTCTTTGCGCGTTGTATGTGGTAGATTCGGCACTCAGAGCCTGCCGGACCGCCACAAGGATATCATTTCGGCGTTGCGCAATCAGGACGCGGATATGGCAGCAAAAGCAACCGCACAAGATATCGAACAGGGCATGGAGCTGATGGCAGACGCCTTAGTCAACGCTTAGATCTGTCCGATTCGATTGACAGGAAAAAATTTGATCATATTGTAGCTGCCAATCGCTCTTGCAGGAGATTTTCCGATGTCGACCATCACAAACCATTTGCCCACGGCCCAGTTGCAGGCCTTGGACGCCGCCCACCACATGCACCCTTTTTCGGCCAATGGCGCCCTAGGGAAAGAAGGCGCGCGTGTGATCACCCGTGCGAAGGGCGTCTACCTTACGGACAGCGAGGGTGAAGAAATACTCGATGCAATGGCGGGCCTGTGGTGTGTCAATATCGGCTATGGTCGCGATGAACTGGCCGAGGTCGCAGCCCGCCAGATGCGCGAACTGCCGTATTACAATACCTTTTTCAAAACGACCCACGTCCCTGCCATCGCGCTGGCCGCGAAGATCGCGGAACTTGCGCCAGGCGATCTGAACCATGTGTTCTTTGCAGCCGGCGGGTCTGAGGCGAATGACACAAACATCCGTCTGGTTCGGACCTATTGGGCCGAAAAAGGCCAGCCCGACAAGAACATCATCATCAGCCGCCATAACGCCTATCATGGCTCTTCGGTCGGCTCGGCGTCGTTGGGCGGCATGGCAGGGATGCACGCGCAGGGTGGAATCCCGATCCCGAATATCCACCATATCAACCAGCCAAACTGGTGGGCCGAAGGTGGCAGCATGTCACCCGAAGAATTCGGCCTGGCCCGCGCGCGTGAGTTGGAAGAGGCGATTGAGGAACTTGGCGAAAACCGCGTCGCAGCCTTTATCGCCGAACCCGTACAGGGCGCAGGTGGCGTGATCGTTGCACCGGATACCTACTGGCCTGAAATTCAGCGCATCTGTGACAAATACGATATCCTGTTGATCGCGGATGAGGTCATCTGCGGCTTTGGCCGCACCGGCAATTGGTTCGGGTCACAAACCGTCGGCATTCGCCCCGATATCATGACCATCGCCAAAGGCCTCAGCTCGGGCTATGCGCCGATTGGCGGATCCATCGTAAGCGATGAAATCGCCGAGGTCATTGGTGGCACCGAGTTCAATCACGGCTACACCTATTCCGGCCATCCGGTCGCCGCCGCCGTGGCACTGGAAAACCTGCGCATCCTCGAAGAAGAAAAGATCGTCGAGCATGTCCGCGATGTGGCCGCGCCGTATCTGAAGGAAAAATGGGAGGCGCTGGCCGATCACCCGCTTGTGGGCGAGGCCAAGATCGTCGGCATGATGGCCTCGATTGCGTTGACCCCGGACAAGGCCAGCCGCGCCAAATTCGCCTCCGATCCGGGTACAGTCGGCTATATCTGCCGCGACCGCTGCTTTGCGAATAACCTGATCATGCGCCATGTGGGCGATCGGATGATCATCTCTCCTCCGCTGGTTCTGACACCCGCGGAAATTGATGAGATGCTCGTACGCATCCACAAATCTCTGGACGAGGCACAGGCCGAGATCATCGCACAGGGCCTGATGAAAGCGGCCTCCTGACCCGCGCAGCTTCATCTGGCTGAAAATACCTCGGGGGAGGCGCCGTCAGGCGACGGGGGCAGAGCCCCCTCCCCTACCTCAACCGCTCTAACAGCGGCGCGGACGCATAGCCGTCCGGCAAAAGCCCCTGTGCCAGTTGATAGGCCCGAACCGCCTCGGTGGTGTTCGGGCCGGTGCGCCCGTCGATCCCCTGTGTATCGAACCCGGCTTCGGTCAGCCGGAGCTGCAATTCCTTCTTCTCAGCAAAGCTCAACGCCCGATCACCCCGAGGCCACTCGGCCTGAAACGCCGCGCGGCCCGCCAGACGGTCGGACAAATGTCCAATGCCGATCACATAGGCATCTGCACCGTTGTATTGCTCGATCACGCGGAAATTTTCGAAGACCATCAATGCAACGCCTTCACCACCCGCTGGCAACAAGATCGCTGCCTGACCATGATCCGTAAGCGGCTGTCCATCCCACGCAACCACGCCCAGCGCCGCCCAGTCTGACGGCAGCAGCGTGTAATCGCGTCTCGCGGCCGCAAAATCGAACCCGGCGGGCAGGCGCACTTCAACACCCCATGGCTGTCCCTTGGTCCACCCATGACGCGCCAGATAGGCCGCTGTCGAGGCCAGCGCGTCGGTCGGGTCATCCGCCCATATATCCCGCCGCCCATCACCGTCGAAATCCACGGCGTGATCCAAAAACGAGGTCGGCATGAACTGCGTATGCCCCATTGCTCCGGCCCAACTTCCGACCATCGTTGCGGGACTGACATCGCCTGCCTGAATGATCCGCAAGGCGGCAATCAGTTGCGTTTCAAAGAACTCAGCCCGTCGGGCATCAAAGGCCAGCGTCGCAAGCGAACGGATCGTCTGATCCGACCCCCGAAATGTGCCGAAAGATGTCTCAAGCCCCCAAATCGCGGCCACGACCTCTTTTTCGACGCCATACTGCGCCTCAATCCGGGTCAGCACCGCGGCATGGCGTTCCAACCCCGCGCGACCGTCCGCGACGCGCCGATCAGAAACGGCCGCATCCAGATAGTCCCAGATGGGCTTGGTAAACTCAGCCTGATTACGATCGCGCTTGATGATGTCCTTGTCATAGGCCAGCCCCGCAAGCGCGCGGTCCAAAGTCCCGGGCAGGATGCCCTGCGCCTGTGCCCTCGCCCGAAAATCACCAAGCCACGCCTGAAACCGGGCGCTTCTTTCCTCTGACACGCGATACATTTCCTCCGATGGTCGGACGACCGGTCGGATTGAGACTGTAAGATCAGCCGACGCCAATTGTATCGGCTGTGGCCCTTCCGGGCTTTTGATGGACTCCGCCTGTACGATGGATGCCCATAATGCTGCGGTCATAACGCCGCTTACGCATCTACGCATTCCGAATTTCCTGATAACTGCTCAACCACAGGATAGCGCAAAAATGGCGAATCTCAAAGCGCTCAGCTTTCCGAGTCGCGGTCTCTCGCCTTTCGCTCGGATCGCAGCCGGTTCAGAGCTTCGCGCAGCAGAGGGACCCGGTTGGGCCGGAACGAGGCCCCGGTCGTCTGCATCTCTTGCATGCGATCCAACCGAAACACGCGGAAATCCTGCCGCAACAGGCACCAGCTGATCAGCACGCTGGCGCGATCCATGTACACAATGCTCAGCGGGTTTACACTGCGACGGGTCTCGTCGCCTTTGGCATCCCAATAGGAAAATTCGATCGTCTGTTCGTCCCAGGTGGCCCGCCGCAGTTCAGCGACATCCACCGTTGGTTTCGCCGGCCGGTCAAACCGTGTGGCGGTCAGCACCGCATGGCTGAGGCGCTGAGACTGGCGCGGTGGCAAACGACCCTGCAGCTTGCGCAGAACTTCGCTGGCAGCCTCTGAGAGGCCGGGATCACCAATGGATTGTACCTCGCGCAGGCCAAGCACCAGGGCCTCAAGCTCATCATCGGTGAAGCCAAGCGGTGGCAGGGTGGCGTCCTCGATCAGGGTGAACCCGAACCCCGCCTCTCCGTCGATCACGGCGCCGAGGCTGCGCAATGAATCGATGTCTCGGTGAATCGTGCGCGGCGAAACGCCTAGATCCTGAGCCAGCTCAATCGACGTTCTTGGCGACGGGCCAGAGCGCAAGGATTGCATTAATTGGAACAAACGGGCGGTGCGGGTCATAATGCAGGTTACTTTATCTCTAATGACAGAAATTGTCATTAGCTCGGCATACCCATCACCTATACCCATGATGGAGCCCAAGATGCTGACCCTTTTGACCTACCCCTCTGCCTTTGGCCTGTTCAGCGCCAGCCCGTTTTGCGTGAAGACGGCACTAATGCTGCAAACATCGGGCCAACGCTGGCAGCGATCTGACCTCCTTGATCCGCGCAAGATGCCGCATCAGAAGCTGCCGGTTCTGCGCACGCCGCAGCGTCTGATCCCCGACAGCGACCTGATCCGCGACTGGCTTGAGGCGCAAGGCAGTGATTTTGATCACGGGCTGAGCGATCTGCAAAAGGCCCAATCGCGCGCCTTGATCCGCCTGGCCGAAGAGCATCTGTATTTTCAGATCGTCCAAGACCGCTGGGCCAATGACGAAGTCTGGCCGATTCTGTATAAGACCTTTTTCACTGGCATCCCCGCCCTGATCCGCAAACCGGTTGCCAATTCTATCCGCAAGAACGTTGTTAAAGGATTGGGGTTTCAGGGCGTCTCTCGATTCTCAGATGCGGAACGTCAGGACAGGCTGGAACGCGATCTTGAGGCGATCTCGGCCTATCTATGGCAGTCGACCTATTTGATGGGAGAAACCCCGACCTCAGTGGATATGAGCGTGGCCCCCATGCTTGCCGCGATGCGCGCGACGCCGGCCAATACACCGCTGACCCAGCGGATCAAACAGGATAAGCTGTTGAGCGACTACATAGACCGGATGGAGCAGGCGATACCGCTGTCATGACACAATTTGACGATCCCGCAGTGGCAGCGGCCTATCATGCCCTGCCCGAAGGCACACGTGCCGGGGCGCTTGCGCTGCGTCAGTTGATCCTGGAAACCGCCACTTCGTTGCCCCGCGCGCAGCCGTTGCAAGAGGCATTGCGCTGGGGGCAGCCCGCCTATCTGGCGCCCAAGGGATCCACGATCCGATTGGGCGGGCACAAAGCGGCCCGCTTTGCCCTGTTCGTGCATTGCCAAAGCCGGTTGATGGGCGATTTCACCTCGGCCTTTCCGGGCGAAGATCGGATAGACGGCAACCGGGCTGTTCTGTTTGATGATCCGGATCAGATCGACGCCACCCGCCATGGCTGGCTGATAGCCCGCGCGTTGACCTATCACCTTCCCGCAAAAGGCTGACTTACATGCGCCTTGTTCCCGAGATGCGAACTCACTTCTGACGGCGTTTGCGTTCCACCTTGCGTTTGATCTTGTCCTTCTTGCGCTTGGTGCTGACCGCCTTGCGTCGCGTTGGGCGCTTGGATGCTCCTCCGCGCCCCGTCGGCAGAGCCTGATCGTCGATCGACAACAGCTCCAACTCCAGCCCACCCGTCACAGGTGTCGCCTCGGTCAGACGCACGGTGACGCGTTGGCCGATGGCTATGATCAGCCCGGTGTCCGACCCCATCAGGGTTCCGGCCTCCCGGTCGAAATGGAAGAACTCGCGCCCCAAGGATCGCACCGGTACCAGACCGTCCGCGCCGGTCTCGTCCATTTTCACGAAAGCCCCAAACCGGGCGATACCACTGATCCGACCCGAGAACTCAGTCCCAACACGCTCGCTCAGATAAGCCGCCAGATACCGGTCGGTCGTATCTCGTTCCGCCATCATCGAGCGGCGTTCGGTATCCGAGATATGAGTGGCAGTTTCGTCCAGCCGGGCGATCTCATCCTCGGTCAGGCCATCGGCACCCCAGCCATGGGCCGAGATCAGCGCGCGGTGCACGATCAGGTCGGCATAGCGCCGGATGGGCGAGGTGAAATGTGCATAATTCCGCAGCGCCAGCCCGAAATGGCCGAAATTCTCAGCGTTGTAATAGGCCTGCGCCATCGACCGCAGGGTGGTCAGGTTGATCAACTCTGCATCCTCGGTGCCCGCAGCCGCATTCAGCAGTGCGTTCAGGTGGCGGGTCTGCAACACCTGCCCCTTGGCCAAATTCAACCCCGCCGCCTGAGCCGTTTCCCGCAGGCTTTCCAGCTTCTCGGGTGCTGGTTCTTCGTGGACACGGAACAGCAGCGGGCGGCGCTTGGCGATCAGGGTTTCAGCCGCAGCGACATTGGCGAGGATCATGAACTCTTCGATCAGCTTATGCGCGTCCAGACGGTCGCGGAAAGCCACGCTTTGAACGTCGCCCGTATCGCTCAGGATAATCTTGCGTTCCGGCAGGTCCAGTTCCAGCGGTTGCCGCACACCCCGCGCCTTTTTCAGTGCAGCATAAGCAGCATAGAGCGGCTTCAGTACGGTCTCTAACAGCGGCCCGGTGCGGTCATTGGGGGCGCCATCGATGGCCTCCTGCACCTCGGTATAATGCAGCGAGGCGGCGGAGCGCATAAGCCCCCGCACGAACCGGTGGCCGATCTTGTTGCCCTCGGCGTCGACCTGCATCCGCACGGCGATACACGCGCGCGGGACGCCTTCGTGCAACGAACACAAATCACCGGACAGCCGATCCGGCAGCATCGGCACCACGCGGTCGGGGAAGTAGCTGGAGTTGCCCCGCTTGCGCGCCTCGCGATCCAGCGCCGTACCGGGCTGCACATAGGCGGCGACATCAGCAATGGCGACCCAAACAACATGCCCCCCGGGGTTCTTAGGATCATCGTCAGCATGAGCGAAACAGGCATCATCATGATCCCGCGCGTCTGAGGGGTCGATGGTCAGCAGCGGAATATCCCGAAGATCTTCGCGCCCTTTCAGGCCAGCGGGTTTGGCCTTGTCGGCCTCTGCAATCACTGTGTCGGGGAAGTCATCGGGAATGCCATGCTGATGAATGGCGATCAGCGACACTGCCTTGGGGGCCGACGGGTCGCCCAGCCGTTCGACAATGCGGGCACGTGGCAGGCCCATGCGGGTCTTGGGTCCGGCCTGTTCGGCCTCGACCAACTCACCGTCTTTTGCACCCAGTACGGCACCTTCATTGACCAGCCACTCGTTCTGTCCGGCCTTGTCGATGGGCACGATCCGTCCGCCCTCGGTCCCTTTGCGGAAGATACCGACGATCTTGCGCGGGTTGGTTCCGATCCGGCGAATCAGGCGGGCCTCGTAATTATGGTCTTCCTCATGCACCACGGTCAGGCGGGCCAGAATGCGGTCGCCTTCACCCAGCGCCGGGTCACTTGCGCGGGTGATCATCAGAACAACCGGCTCGACCCCTTCGCCATGCCATTCTAGCGGGCGCGCGAACAGATCACCATCGGCATTCGGCGCCTTCACCTGCAACACGCTGACAGGCGGCAAACGATCCGGGTCACGATAGCTGCGATTGCGCTTTTCAAGATGCCCTTCGGCCTCAAGTTCCTTGAGGATCCGTTTCAGGTCGATCCGATCCGCGCCCTTGATGCCAAAGGCTTTAGCAATGTCGCGTTTCGAGGTCAGGGTGGGGTTCGCCGAGATCCAATCGAGGACCTCTTGCTTGGTAGGGATGCGAGTCATGATTTCGGCCTATCACGGAGATGCGTCGGCGTCATGACCAAAAAGGGTCAGGCTCGCAGATCGGCAACCGTATCGACATCGCGCAGCTGATCCAGCATCGCCACCCGGCATCCGGGGATTGAGGCCAGCGTGTCAGCCAGCGCATGTTCCGTCGACCAGCGCACGTTTTGAAACAGGCTGTGTGGCAGGGCACCAATGCGTTGCGCCCCGACCAGCCAATATCCGCCATCCGGGGCCGGACCAAACACCATCTGGTTGCGCCCCAATGCCCGGAACGCGCGCGCGATATGCCCCCGTGTAACCCCTGGGATATCCGCACCGATCAGACAGACTGGCCCTGTTGGCATTTCCCGCAGCATCCGCCCCATACGATCGCCTAGATCCCCACGCCCCTGTGGCGCACGTGGCAGATCAGCGGGCCAGATGCGGCTGGTCAGCCCTTCGCGGTCCGGCGAGACCGCCAGCACGATCTGCCAGCGCGGATCGCGCAGGCGCCGGATCAAAGAGCGGGTCTGATGCCGAAACCACCACGCCGCACCGACCATACCGATATCGCGCCCCAACCGGGTTTTGACACGGCCCGGGCGCGGTTCTTTCACCATGATCACCAGGGTGCGCTGCATGAATCAGGAAAAATAGTCGGTCAGGATACGGGTATAGACCGCCTTGAGCTGTTCAATCTGCGCCACCTCAACGCATTCATCCACCTGATGCATGGTTTTGCCGACCAAACCAAATTCGACAACCGGACAATGATCCTTGACGAAACGCGCGTCCGAAGTACCCCCGGTTGTTGACATCTCGGGCGTGACCCCGGTTTCAGCCGCAACCGATTTGGCCACCAATTCCGACAGAGGGCCAGGAGGGGTCAGAAAGCTTTCGCCCGATATCTTGATACGCACATCAACATCAACGCCAAACGCGGCGGCTACATCGCGCGCCTGCGCTTGCAGCCAATCGCTGAGGCTGGCGCCGGAATGCAGATCGTTGAACCGGATGTTCACGGTCCCGCTGCACTGTGCCGGGATGACATTTGTGGCGGAATTACCCGTGTCGATCGCCACAACCGCCAGTGTCGAGGCGTCAAAATGATCTGATCCCCGGTCCAACTCGTGACTGGCCAGCCTGTCCATCAGCCGGGCCATGGCGGGCAGTGGGTTCTTTGCCCGGTGTGGATAGGCCGAATGGCCCTGCACACCTGTTACGGTAAACCAGGCTGTCATCGAGCCGCGACGGCCGATCTTCATCATTTCACCCATCCTGTTCGGGCAGGTGGGTTCACCGACCAGGCAGACGCTCATCCGCTCGCCGCATTGATCCATATGGTCAAGCAGGGCGGTGGTGCCATGCAGCGCATCAGCCTCTTCGTCACCCGTGATCGTCAGGATGATCGCCCCGTCGGGCGGCGTGTCGCGTACAAAATCCACTGCCGCCGCTGCAAAGGCCGCCACACCCGATTTCATGTCAGTGGCCCCGCGTCCATACATGAACCCTTCCCGGATTTCTGCCCCGAAAGGCGGTGTGGTCCAAGCGGCCTCGTCGCCCACCGGAACAACATCGGTGTGACCGTTGAACCCAAAGCTTCGGGCGTGACCTTTTGCACCCCATCGCGCAAACAGATTGCTGATGCCGGCGCGATCAACACGGGTACAATCAAACCCCGCCTGTGACAGGACATCCTGCAGCAGGACAAGGGCACCGCCTTCTTCAGGTGTGACCGATGGGCAACGGATCAGGTCGGCCGTCAACGCAATCGGATCTGTCATGGTGGGCCCTTTTCATAAAATTTCTTTCAGGTTCGTGCACAGATTCAACGAATTGGCCCGATTGCCAACCCCAACAGGCCAGAAACCGCGGGCTTTTTCCACCTTGTATCGAACTGACACCCCCGGAAAACATGGGGCCTTACGCTGCGATTGCCTTGTCTGCCGGTTCGAATATGCGCTAGAGGGCCGCGAAACAGGTGATTTTACGATGACACGTGCTCTTTTCGCATTGATCTGCCTGACTTTCGCCGTTCTCGGCCAGCAAAGCCAGGCCCAGACGCTGACGGTTTCGACCGTGACACGGCCTCCGTTTTCTTTTGTCGAAGATGGAGCCCAAACCGGATTCTCGATGGACCTGCTTGAGGCGTTGGCTGAATCCTTGAATTGGGACTATTCCATCCAACGTTCCGACGCCTTTGGCGACATGCTGGGCGCAGTGCAGAACAGATCCGCAGATCTGGCCATCGCCAATATCTCGATCACTGCCTCGCGAGAAACGCAGATGGACTTCAGCCAGCCGATTTTCGAGGCTGGTTTGCAGATCATGGTGCCATCGGACGCGGTGCGCCGCCCGTCACTGCTACATGCGTTACTGTCGCGCGAATTGTTCATTGCTATCGGGCTCGCCTTTGCCATCCTTCTTGGCGGCGGCATGCTGATGTGGGTGTTCGAGCGCCGCTCGCAGCCCTATTTCGACCGCAAGCTTGACGAGGCCTGGTTCCCCTCATTCTGGTGGGCCTTGAACCTGGTGGTCAATGGCGGGTTTGAGGAACGAATGCCGCGCACGCCATTTGGTCGAATTCTGGGTGTAGTGCTGGTTGTATCTTCGCTGTTTATCGTCTCGGTCTTCACTGCGCGGATCACCTCGGTCATGACAGTGGATGCAATCAGTGGCAGCGTGAATTCGATAAATGACCTTTACGGCAAAGAGGTCGGAACAATCTCGAATTCAACCGCTGCTAACTTTCTGAACCGCCGCGAGATCGAGTTTACCAACTATGATGGGCTCGACCCCATGCTTGAAGCTTTTCGCAACGAGGAACTGGACGCCATCGTGTTCGACGCGCCGATCCTGTCCTATTTCGCCGCCCATGAAGGCCGCCGGATTGCCTCGATGACAGGCGGTATATTCCTGCGCGAGAATTACGGCATTGCCTTCCCCACCGGGTCCCCCCTGGTCGAAGACGTCAACCAGGCGCTGCTGGCGCTGCGCGAAGACGGCACCTATGACGAGATTTATCGCAAGTGGTTTGGGGCGCGGAACTAAGCCGTCTCTTCATCCCCGAAAAACGGGGTCATCTGCGCCACGATCACTGCATTTTCATCCAGCGCGCGCTGCATCAGGGCCCGTTCATCCGGGTCGATCTCGTGACCTTGCGCTTCACGTTCAGCCAAAGTGCCATAGCCTGTGACATCCAAAGGCGCGGTATCTGCCTGTTTCAGGATCGCCACCGTTTCGCGCACGGCCTCGGCCTCGTCGACGCCGCTGGCAAAACATATCAATGCCGCCCCGGTTGCGCCGTCGGGCAGGCCATCGCCATCCTTGCGACCGATCTGCACAAGCAGGGTATAGACCTGCTGACGCGAAGGTTTCTTTTGCTTTTCCATGCAAGGGGCCATAGCCGCGCACCTGCCTGCGGTCAAGCAGCCGGGGAATTGCAGTGGATCGCCTGTGCCGCCATAGTGCCCGCAGTAACCTGACACCGATCACAAAAGGACGTTGCCATGACTTATCCGGATTTCATCACAGGATTCCCAAGCCTCGACGTGCCCTTCCCCGAAGATGTGGTGCAAACGGCCGTGATCAGATCAGACGCGGGGCTGGTGGCGTTTTTTACCTTTCTTCAGGATTTCGAACTGCCCCTTCATTCCCATCTGGCACAATGGGGAACTGTGGTCGAAGGTGAGATTGAGCTGACCATTGGCGATGAAACCAAGAGATATGGCCCCGGTGACAGCTATTCGATCCCCGCAGGAGTGGAGCATGGCGGCAAGATCAAAGCCGGGTCGCGCGTCATTGATGTGTTCGAAGAACCGGACCGCTATCCGGTCAAAGGGTAAGCGATAACAAAAAAAGGGCCGCAGCGGATCGCGCTGCAGCCCACTTGTTTGATCCGCGCCCAGTTTAGTCGCGTAGCAATTCGTTGATCCCGGTTTTCGAGCGGGTCTTTTCATCCACCCGCTTCACGATCACAGCGCAATAGAGGTTGATGTTGTTCTTGGACGGCATCGAGCCCGCAACAACCACCGAATAGGGCGGAACCTCACCATAGGTGACCTCACCGGTTTCGCGGTCGACGATCTTGGTCGATTTGCCGATGAACACGCCCATGCCCAGAACCGAGCCTTCGCGCACGATGCAGCCTTCGACCACTTCGGACCGCGCGCCGATAAAGCAGTTGTCTTCGATGATGGTCGGACCCGCCTGCATCGGTTCCAGAACGCCGCCGATCCCAACACCGCCCGACAGATGGACGTTCTTGCCGATCTGCGCGCATGAACCGACGGTGGCCCAAGTATCAACCATTGTGCCCTCGTCCACATAGGCACCCAGGTTCACAAATGACGGCATCAGAACCACGCCGGGCGCAATAAAGGCGGATTTGCGAACGACGCAATTCGGCACCGCGCGAAAGCCAGCGGCCCGCCATTGGTTTTCACCCCAACCCGCGAACTTGCTGTCCACCTTGTCCCACCAGCCGCCGTCCTGAGCGCCGCCGGTCTGGATTTCCATATCCTTGATGCGAAAGCCCAGCAGAACCGCTTTTTTCGCCCACTGGTTCACATGCCAGTCGCCGCTGTCTTGCTTTTCCGCGACCCGCAGCGACCCGCTGTCCAGCGCATTCAGCGTATCTTCGATCGCTTCGCGTGTCTCGCCGGTGGTGGCGGGGGTGATGGCATCTCGCGCCTCCCAGGCGGCTTCGATGGCGGCTTCCAGTTGCGCGTTGGACATTTGGCGGCTCCCTGCAGATTCTGTTCACGCTTGTGTTGCCTATACGCAAGCGACGGACTGGCTGCAATGCGACGCTGAGCGCGCGCTTTGCGGCTGTTTGTTGCGGTTTCAACCGTTCAGAGGGTCCGGTGAGATGTTTCCACCACAGATCAGCACCGCCACCCGTTCGCCCGGCTCTGGCGTGTAAGCCCCCGATAGCAGCGCAGCCAAGGCTGTTGCGCCCGCTGGTTCCACCAGAACGCGATGCGCCCGCCACAAGGCCTGCTGCGCTTGAGAAATGGCCTGATCACTGACCAGAACCGATTGCACGCCCTGTGCCAGATCGAAACAAATTGAGCCGATCCGCCGCGCGCCCAGCGCATTTGCCGCAATGCCCGAGACGGACACATCCACCGGTTCTCCCGCCTGCAGGGCTGCATTCAGCGCGCAGGAGGTTTCCGGCTCAACCGCCACGACCTTGCGCGTGCCTTGCAGCCAGGCCAGCGCCCCGGCGATCAAACCGCCACCGCCCACCGCGATCAATACGGTATCCGCTTTCAGGCCCTGTGCCTCCCATTCGGCAAAGCAGGTTCCCTGCCCGGCGACCGTAGCGGGGGCGTCATAGGCGTGAATCTGCATCGCGCCCGACGCATCCTCATACGCCTGCGCCGCAGCAAGAGCGTTGGCATATTCTCCCGGCACCACGCTCAGATCTGCGCCTGCCTGTTCAATCAGCGCAATCTTGGACGGCCCTGCCAGTTCCGGGACAAAAATCTTGGCCGGATAGCCTAGCGCCTGTGCCGCATAGGCTGCGGCTGCGCCATGATTGCCGCCCGATGCGGCCACAACACCAGCCTCGGGCACATCCGAACTGATCAGAGTGTTAAACGCCCCGCGCGCTTTGAAACTGCCGGTGTGCTGCATATGCTCCAGCTTCATTTCCACCGGAAAATCCAGCCCCAGGGCACGGCTTTCCACCACTGGCGTCACCTGCGCATAGCCACTTATGCGGTGTTGCGCCGCCAGTATTTCGCTCTTCCAATTCATTCTCATCTTTCCGTGACTGGCACTCTGCGCCCGAACCCTATAGCTGTTTGGAAAACACGCAAGCAGGGATCGTTACCCCATGAGAGAAGACCGCCTCAGCCCGTTTCGCGACGCGCAGACCGACCGTTCGACCGCAAGCGAGGTACCCGACACCCCGCAAACCCGCTCACCCGCCTATCGCCTTGCCTTTGCCGATGAGGATTTCCTGTGCCGGGATGAGCTGCGCCCGGTGCGCCTGCAGCTGGAACTGCTCAAGCCCGAGATGATCATGACCGAGCGTGAGATCACCTCGACCATCGTCATGTTCGGCGGCGCGCGTATCCCTGAGCCGTCACAGAAACACACCGCGCGGACGGAAACGCTGGCCGGGCTGTCGGAATATTACGACGAAGCGCGCGAGTTTGCCCGGTTGATGACCGAGAAATCGAACGAAACCGGCGGGCGCGAGAATGTAATCGTCACCGGCGGTGGCCCCGGCGTGATGGAGGCTGGCAACCGCGGCGCACAGGATGCGAACGGCTGTTCCATCGGTCTCAACATTGTGCTGCCGCATGAACAGGCACCGAACCTGTACGTTACGCCCGAGCTCAGCTTTAACTTCCACTATTTCGCCATCCGCAAGATGCATTTCCTGATGCGCGCCCGCGCCATCACCATCTTCCCCGGCGGCTTTGGCACCATGGATGAGCTGTTCGAGTCCCTGACCCTGATTCAAACCGGCCGTATGGAGCGTGTGCCCTTCCTGCTATTCGGTCGCGCGTTCTGGGAAAAGGTCATCAACTGGGAGGCGCTGGCCGACGCCGGCACCATCTCGGACGAGGATCTGGACCTGTTCCGGTTCGTCGATACCGCGCAAGAGGCGGTCGACATAATCGATAAATGGGAACCCACCCCGCCCCGTGACGAAATACCGGGGCGCTAAACGATGGGGCGCAAGACCGGCGAGATGCTGCATCTGCGGGGCAACGCACTGACCAAGGGCGAACCCGTGGCCCTGCCCCTGACCCAAAGCAGTATGTTCCACTTGCCCGGCGCACCGGACGGGCATGATTTCTACGGTCGCGTCAACAACCCAACCTGGGAACATCTGGAACAGGTTCTCGCCCATCTTGAAGACGCCCCCTGCCTGGCTTTCCCGTCGGGCATGGCGGCGATCTCGGCCGCGTTGTTTGCCACGGTCAAAGCCGGGTCGCGCATCCTGATCCCGTCGGATGGTTATTACGTCACCCGCGTGCTGGCAGACCGGTTTCTGTCTGGGCTAGGTGTCATCGTGACAGAACGCCCGACAACCGCCTTTTCCGAAGGCGGGTTCGACGGGTTCGATGTGGTCTTTGTCGAAAGCCCCTCGAACCCTGGCCTGGATATGATGGACCTGCCAGCCATCGCGTCGTCCGTGCGCGCAGCTGGTGGGATCACCATCGCTGACAACACAACCATGACACCACTGGGCCAGCTTCCTTTGGATATGGGCGTAGATATCGTGGTGTCCTCGGACACCAAGGCCATGGGTGGGCATTCCGATCTGCTGATGGGCCATGTGGCCAGCCGCAATACAGATGTCATGGAGCGGGTCGAGGAATGGCGGCGTGTCTCTGGCGCGATCCCCGGTCCGCACGAGGCTTGGTTGCTGCATCGTGGGCTGGAAACACTGGATGTTCGGTTCGACCGGATGTGCAGCTCGGCCCAGGTGTTGGCAGAACGGTTGGCGGCGCATCCGTCTGTGAAAGACATCCGCTATCCCGGCCTGCCAGGTGACCCATCCTACACCTTGGCACAGGCTCAGACCACGCGGTTCGGATTCCTTCTTTCGATCACGTTGGAAACCCAGGCCAAGGCCGAAACCTTCATCAACACCTGTCCAATGCTGCGCCCTGCGACGTCTTTTGGCGGCGTCCATAGCTCGGCCGAGCGCCGCGCCCGTTGGGGCGACGACGTTGACCCCGCTTTTGTCCGTCTGTCCGTGGGATGCGAGCCGGTGGTTGAGCTTTGGCAGGCAATCGATGCCAGCCTGAACGCACTGTAATTACTTTTTGGGCGTGCGCAGCTCGGTGAACACGTAGATCGGCAGCACGACGCTGGCGATCAGCGCGCCCACCCAGACCAGCAGTGTCGCAGCCAGCAGGTTGGAAATTCCGCCAACCGTCAACCCATTGGTCACCAGATCGGTCACAAGCAGGCCAACAAAGGTCACGATCAACGCGATCCCGCCTTTCAACGAAGGCGCCCTTTTCTCACCCAACTTCAGGATCAGCGGCTCGGCCACCACCTGCACCAGCGTGAAGACGATCACCACAACGATGAATGAAATCGGCTTGATTGCAAAACCGGTCAGTAGCAAAGCGGCCAACATTAACCCAATGGCATTGCCCGCCAGCAGGGCCAGAACCGATTTAAGTCTGCGCGTCATCGGCTAATCTCCGTCAATGAATAATATGAAACAGCCTGATAGTATCAGAGATTACGAAACTTGCGAACCAATTTAGCCACCGGTCCTTTTTGACCTGTTGAAATCACGTGATAAAATACCTTCATCATGATCAGCCCTTCCCCCATCCATGAGAGGTGAGATGAGCGACGATCCCTATGCCGCACTTGGCGTGGCCAAAGATGCCAGCGACGCTGAAATCAAAAAAGCGTATCGGCGTATTGCCAAGGAATGCCATCCGGACTTGAAACCCGGGGACGCCGAGGCCGAAGCCAAGTTCAAGGCCGCCGCCGCGGCCTATGATCTGTTGAAAGATCCTGAGACGCGCAAACGCTATGACAATGGTGAGATTGATGCCTCGGGACAGGAACGCCCGCAACAGCAATACTATCGCGATTACGCCGAAGCCGCCGGCAACCCCTATCGCGGGCAGGCGACGGACCCGGACGACATGTCGGATATATTTGCCGAATTCATGCGGGGTCGCGGCGGATTTGGTGGGCAAGGCGGCCGCGAGTTTCACGCGCCCGGCCACAATCTGAACTTCACGCTTCAGATCAGCTTTCTGGATGCGGTATTCGGCGCCAGCCAGAAGCTGACCCTGCCGGATGGGGACCGGATCGAAGTCAAGATACCCGCAGGGATCACAAGCGGTCAGACCATTCGCCTGCGGGGCAAGGGTGCCGCTGGCTATGGTGAGGGGCCGCGCGGCGATGCGCTGGTGACAGTATCAGTCGCGGATCATCCGGTATTCGACCGTCAGGGAAATGACATTCACATCACGCTGCCCATCACGATTGATGAGGCGGTGCTGGGCGGCAAAGTGGCGGCGCCCACGATCGATGGGGGCGTAAACGTGACCGTTCCGGCCGGAACCAGCAGCGGCAGAACCCTGCGCCTGCGGGGTAAGGGCGTCAAGAAGCGCGGCTCGGCCGAACGGGGCGACCAGTTGATCGAGCTGACCATTTCAATGCCCGATCAAATCGATGATGAGTTGAGGCAATTTATGGATTCATGGCGAGAAACCCACCGCTATGACCCACGCAAAGGAATGCCGTCATGACCCGCACCCTGACCGAAGAGGAACTGATCACCGCCGTAGCCCGGCTGACTTCGACCCGATTGACAGAATATCTGGCCGCCGAAATCGTGATCCCCGAACAAACAGATCGCGGATTGGTCTATCACAGCATCGACGTTGCCCGGCTGGAGTTGGCCTGCGAGTTGCACGACCAATACGAAATGGAGGCAGACGCAGTGTCGATGATGATTTCCCTGATCGACCAGTTGCATGGGTTGCGCGCAGAACTTCGAGAGGTCCTGAACGCCGTCGCAGCGCAGCCAGATCCGGTTCGTCAGCAACTGATCAAAGTGATCGGCACCGCGAGATTTGGGTGAGAGAGGCCTAATTGTCGACCAGATATTCTTCGGGAACGAAGAATGTGTAATCTCGGTCGGCAACCGCCTCGTGGCAATCGTGGCAATACGCAACTGCGTTGGCGCGATCCCCCATCGTGTCCCCAAACAATGACCCATCCGGCATGACCATGATATAACGCCAATCAGCCGTAGCAGGGTTGGCGCCCTCGGCCAGTTTCTGCATGACGAACATCGCGCCGGGATGGCTTTTCCCCTCATCCGTAACGGTCACGCTGTCCTTGGCCAGCACAGACCCCACCGGAAGCTTTTCGCCTTCCGTCAGGGTTGCATAATTATACGCCATCCGGTTTGCATAGCTGTTCACAAATCGCCGACCATGGGTTTCAGATATATAGGGCGCATCGTTGTACAGCGGCCAGTTTTGGTAATTCAGAAGCAGATCCAACTGCGCTGCGGCATAGCCGCGTGCCATCCGGCGCTGCAACGAGTCATAAATTTCACGCGCGTCGTCCTTGGTCAGATCAGCCGGATTTTCGATAGCCAGATGAGCATCCTCATCATTTGACTGCGCAACAGCATCAGTTACGGCGACGGCCGCACAAGCCAAAACTAAAACAAAATTAAAGTACGGAATTTTCAATCGAAACATCATAGAGATAACCCAACTCGTAACCTGTTATGCCGCAATCGGCACACGGAGCTGAAATACAAGGTAGCCGCCGTGAACGAATTTGCCACATGCCAGCCACCGAACTCACCCTATTGTGCGCAAGTGAGCCTGGTGCATCCACACCTAGCCAATGAAACATATCAAATTTTGCATTCGATAGACAGCGCCCCAAAAATTAATTTTGCGACGCCCTGCTATTCAGCCGCTTATCCGCGGTCGAGACCGGCCTCGGCCTCAATCTGCTTGCGCGATTTACGGGCGCGTTCGGTGGCCGATTTCAGCTGACCGCAGGCCGCCATAATGTCCTCGCCCCGCGTCTTGCGGATGGGCGAGGCATACCCGGCCTGATAGATGATATTGGCAAAAGCCCGAATACGATTGTTTGAGCTGCGCTTATACGGCGCGCCGGGCCATTCGTTGAACGGGATCAGATTGATCTTGGCCGGGATTTTGTGGCGCTTGATATGTTCGATCAGACGATGCGCATCCTCATCGCTGTCATTCACACCATCAAGCATCACGTATTCAAACGTAATCCGTTCCGAATTGGAAACCTTGGGATAGCTGGCCAAAGCCTGCAGCAACTCTTCGATATTCCAGCGTTTGTTGATCGGCACCAGCACATCGCGGACTTCATTGGTCGTCGCGTGGAACGAAATTGCCAGCAGGCAGCCGATTTCCTTCGCGGTACGCGCAATCTCGGGCACCACGCCCGATGTCGACAGGGTAATCCGGCGGCGAGACAGCGAGATACCTTCGGGGTCCATCGCGATTTTCATCGCGTCGCGGACGTTCTCAAAATTGTAAAGAGGCTCGCCCATACCCATCAGAACGATGTTCGACAGCAGGCGGGTTTCGTCCTTGGGCGCACCCGGTACCGGCCACTCGTCAAGATCATCCCGCGCCATCATCACCTGACCGACAATTTCCGCCGCCGTCAGGTTGCGCACCAGTTTCTGCGTGCCTGTATGGCAGAAGGAACAAGTCAGCGTGCAACCGACCTGAGACGAGATACACAGCGTGCCGCGATCGTCCTCGGGAATATAGACCACCTCGACCTCATGGCCGCCAGCAATACGGACCAGATACTTGCGTGTGCCATCCTCGGACACCTGTCGGGTCACAACCTCGGGGATTTCGATCACGAAATGCTCGGCCAGCTGGGTGCGATAGGCTTTGGCCAGATTGGTCATCTCGGCAAAGTCGCGCACACCCCATTGGTAAATCCACTGCCAGATCTGGCCCGTGCGCATCTTGGCCTGTTTTTCAGGCGTGCCGTGTTCGATCAGGGTCTCGCGCAGGCGATCCCGGGTCAACCCGACAAGGTTCACCTTCCCCTCCGGCAATTTGCGGGGGATGGTCATGACGTCTTGAGTGATCGGCGCTTTGGGCGACATAGGTGGGTCTCGAAGATTCTGGCTTGGAATGCGCCTCTATATAGGACTGCGCGCAAAGATCAAAAGAATTCGTCGCGCCTAATTTACAAAACGCAGCAATTCGTCAATCCGCAGGCGCCCCAATTCAATCCGACAAGAGGTGATACCAATGCCGGTTCCCGACCCACCACCAAAAGACGCGCCGACCGCCTCGCACTGCGCATCACGATACCCGACCCACGCGCTTTGCGCCGCCTCCATCGCAGGCGCCGCGCTTGTCCGTCCGGTCACCTCGTCCAACGCGTTGGCTGCATCCATGGCAAAGCCAAAACTATCGGTCAGCGCGGCCTCAACCCCCGCTTCCATACTGGCAACGCAAGATCCGATTTCGACTTGTGAACTTGCGTTCGTGCATTCCATTGCAGGATCCGCCACAGCCAACGTGGGGGTTAAAACAGCCAGTATCACCAAACGCATGACATACTCCTCGAAGGGTCGTTAAACTAACGCGCTCAGCTTAGCATAGCGACGCCAGAGGTTACAAAAAACCGCGGGGATCAACCCCGCGGTCATTCGAACTCTTATGCCGCCCGGACGTTTCCAGGCCAGCCGTATTGGATCACGCACCTGCTGGTGGAATAAAGCAATCCTCGGCGTCCAGCGTTTTGACCGGATCGTTTGGCCCACATTGCTCTCCCGAAACCGGGTATGTCTCAGCGGATTTATCACAAGCGCTCAGCAATACGACGGCGGTCAGCACAAACAGGCCCAAAACTTTCTTCTGCATCGATGCTCTCCTTTTCTCTCTGCTTGAACCGATTAGTTCAGTATTTCAGAGCGCGGAGCATTGACGCAGATCAAATTTATAGATGACGTTAAGTTAAGCTATGAAGGAGGGCGGTCCTATCCTGCGAAACTGGCACCACTTTGCGAGCCTGGCCAATGCCCGAGCGCTGGCGCGCTCAGTTGGTACAGCGTTTCTCGGCGTCGTCTAAAGCGGCTGTGAAGCCCAGCAATGAGAAAGTATCTTTGGTCTGAGTGCCGCGTTCGGACCGGGCGGTCAGCACTGCTTCGGTACCGCTTTTCATGGCAGCGATTACTTTTTGGTCATCACCCTCTGACGCGGGCCAGGCCCATTCGCCTTCGGTGCTGAATTCGAAGCTGTTTCCGTCGATGGATACAGATACGGTCGATCCCGCGGCAAACGGATAGCCCCCGGTGAATGAAACGCGCCCCTTCACATCGGGATCAGGTCTGAATACGACAAACAGCAGGATGTCGCTGCGCCTCACCGAAACAACGCGCCCGCCGCGCGTGTTGACGGTTTCATCCGGCGTTGCAACGCTCCAGCATTCGGTTGGGTCCTCTTCCACAAACACACTCCAGTCGGTGTTTACGGATACTCTATTGGTGCTGTCTGCCTGCTGAGCGGTTGCAGCCGTTGTCATCCCTGCCACGCACAGGCCCGCGATTACGCGGACGAGCTTTGATCCCATCTGTCCAGCCTCCTAGCTCGACCTAATACCTCATACCCACCGGAATGGCTCGCGAACCCTGACGGTTCGTCTGTAAGTTGCGTCTTCCGGTGATTGCCGACATACACACACTATCGCAAGTTTCGCCATAGGCGAAAGGGCGGTTGGCAGTTTTTTGCGCATGTTTAGGAGGGTCCCGATGACGCAGCCTGTAGCAATGACCGAACTATGGCGGGGGCCTTTACTGGAAAGCCTGCATCTGGGACATGCGGTTATCTGTGATGACACGGGTCAAATCGTGCGCAGCTGGGGCGACCCGGAGGCGATAATCTACCCCCGGTCTTCGGCCAAGATGATACAGGCCCTGCCGTTGATTACATCTGGGGCGGCCGCGAAATACGGGCTGAACAGCGAGCATCTGGCGTTGGCCTGTGCCTCGCATAACGGCGCGCATATTCACACAGACAGGGTAACGTCCTGGCTGGACCATCTGGGCCTGGCTGAACCCGATTTGCGCTGTGGGCCGCAAGAGCCTCAGGATATGGCGGCGCGCGACGGGCTGATACTTGCCGACGACACGCCCTGTCAGATCCACAACAACTGCTCGGGCAAACATTGCGGGTTTTTGACGGTAGCACAGCATATGGGCGCCGGGCCGGAATATCTTGAAATCGACCACCCGGTTCAACAGGCCTGTTTGTCCGCGCTGGAAGAAACCACCGGCGAAACCAGCCCTGGCTATGGCATCGATGGCTGTTCCGCCCCGAACTTTGCCACCTCGCTGGAGGGGATGGCACGGTCGATGGCGTGGTTTGCCTCGGCGGCGGACCGGTCGGACCGGGCCAGCGATGCGGCACAACACCTGACCGCGGCGATGATCAAACATCCCGAGCTGGTGGCCGGAGAGACGCGCGCCTGTACCGAGCTGATGCGCGCCATGAACGGGCGCGCCGCGATCAAGACCGGGGCCGAGGCCGTATTCATCGCCATCATCCCTGAAAAACGCATGGGTGTCGCCCTGAAGATCACCGATGGCGCCACCCGTGCCAGCGAATGCGCCATTGCAGCCATTCTGGTCAGCCTCGGCGTGCTGGAGGCCGATCACCCGGCCACCCGCACCTTTATGAACGCCACGCAATACAGCCGTCGCGGGCTGGAATGTGGCGTGATCCGACCCGCGCCGGGTTTCCCCGGCTAGGGCGGCTACATCTCAATCTCGTGAATCTCAGCCACCTCGACCGAGCCTGACCCGTTCACGACCATGGGGCATCCCTTGGCCATTTCATTGGCGGCGTCGATGCTGTCGGCCTTGATCACGGTAAAGCCGGATACCGGGTTGGCACCGCCATTGTCGACCACACCGCCCGAGCTGACGGTATAGGACTGGCCCACCGGGTTGCCGGGTATTTCTAGTGACGGGCCCATATTCTGAAACCACGCGCCCCAGGCGGCCATGGTTGCTTCGACTTCGGCCGGGTCCGATGGCGTGGTCCCGCCGTGATAGACAAACAGAAACTGTGGCATTTCTTTCCTCCCAGATGAAAACTTATTGCACCAGACCGGCCAGCTTGTTCAGCGTCGAGGTCCAGCCTTTCTCGTGGTTTGCGGCGATCTCGTCATCGCCCAGGTCGCGGTGATCGACCACCAGCCGAGCGCCGCCGCCTGCGGCTTCGATCCGTAGCGTTACATGGCTTTCGGCCCCGCGCTGATCCTGATCGTCATGCCAGCCCCAGGTGAAGCCAACCGAATTGGGCGGATCGACATGGGTCACATGGCCCGAGACCTTGAACCGCTGGCCCTCGCCATTCTGCATGACAGAATACCACGGACCAACGCGCGAAAAATCGAGAGTATGTTCGGGCACATGCACCCCTTCGGGGCCCCACCATTGCAACAGCCGTTCTGCGACACTGATCCACGCAAACAGATCCTCTGGCGGTATCGGGAACGTGCGCTCCAGCTTTAGATCGGCCATGAGGTATCCCTTTCAATAGCATCGCCCAGACGATCCAGACTGCTTTCCCAGAATTGTCGTTTCGAAATGGTCCACTCCGCGATCGCGTACAGACCTTCGGGGCGGATCGAATACATCCGCTGGGTGCCCTGCACCCGTTGCCGAACCAGCCCGGCCTCACGCAAAACCTTCAGGTGGCGCGAGACCGCAGCACCCGACATGCCGCGCCCTTCGATCAGGTCGCCCGCGGGCTGCTCTCCGTCCTGCATCAACTGTTCAACGATGGAAAACCGCGTGGCGTCGGACAATGCGGAGAATGTGGTCAGAAGCGTATTCATGACCACTGTTTAACATTTTTGTTAAATAAAGGAAAGCCCCGGTTTTCAGGCTTGGGCAAATTCCTGCCGCGCATAGCCCTGCAGATACAAAAGCGCGGTCAAATCGCCATGGTTGACGCGCACTTCGCATTGTTCCGCGACCGAAGGCTTTGCATGCAGCGCAACCCCGGTTCCGGCCCGGCCCAACATGCCCAGATCATTTGCCCCGTCACCCACAGCGATCACATCGTTTTCGGACAGGCCCAGACGCGCGGTGATCTGTTCCAAAGCATCAACTTTGGCCTGTCGTCCCAGAATCGGTCGCTGCACATCGCCGGTCAGTTTGCCGTTTTCGGCCAGCAGAGTGTTGGCACGGTTTTCGTCAAACCCCAATTCACTGCCCACCTCGGCAGTAAACGCCGTGAACCCGCCCGAGACCAGTGCCGCATAGCCGCCATTGGCGCGCATCGTCGCGACCAGCTCCTTCCCACCGGGCATCAAGGTGATGCGTTCGGCCAGAACCTTGCCGATCACGGCCTCATCCAACCCTTTCAGCAACCCGACCCGTTCGGTCAGCGCGCCTTCGAAATCCAATTCGCCATTCATTGCGCGGGCGGTGATGTCCTTGACGCGGTCGCCGACCCCGGCCTCATCCGCCAGTTCGTCGATGCATTCCTGCTGGATCATGGTGCTGTCCATATCCGCCAACAGCATCTTTTTGCGCCGTCCCTCGGCAGGCTGCACGATCAGGTCAACGCCAAGCTTCTGCAAATCACCCCAGACATCCCATTGGTTGCCCAGAAGTTCCTGCAGCGCGAACTCTGCCGCCTCATCCGGGCTGAGCCAGATGATCTCGGCCCCGCCCCAGGCATTCCGCAACGACTCGACCAGTGCCAAATCCAGCGCGCGCGTTTCGGGATTGGTCAACAGGGTGGCAACATACATAGTCTATCTCCGGCGAATTCACCTGCGATTAACGCAGATAGCCCCCGATCGCCAGAAGACAGTTTGTCCGCAGCAACCTCTGGCACATCATGCGGACAGAACGGCGACCGATTGCGCCATTCAGGGCTTTACCAGCACGCCATTCCAAGACAGATTCGCCAGGACTGGACAGAAAGGAACTCGGTAAATGGGCAACCTGCTTTACGATCGCTTGTTTGGCATTCACGCGGGCAAAGAGACGCCTTTCCTGCATCTGCCCAACGGTCAGGTGCTGACCCATTCTGATTTCCTGGACATGGCATCTCGGTTGGCCAATACCCTAATCGGCTTTGAGCTCGAACCCGGACAACGAGTTGCGGTTCAGGTGGAAAAGTCGCCCGAAGCGCTTGCGCTGTTTGCTGCTTGTGTGCAGACCGGTCTGGTTTTTCTGCCACTCAACACTGCCTATACGGTCAGCGAACTGAGCTATTTCATCGAAAACAGCGGCGCTGCGCTGGTGGTCTGCGATGATGTAAATAGGGCTGGTTTGGCACCCGCCGCCGCCGCCCAGAAGGCACGGCTTGAAACGCTAAACGCTGATGGATCCGGCAGCCTGATGCGGCGTGCGCTGGGTATGCTGCCTGCTTTCGAGCCGGTCAACCGCACCGAGGATGATCTGGCCGCCTTCCTGTACACGTCCGGCACGACCGGCCGATCCAAGGGCGCGATGTTGTCACAGGCCAATCTGCTGTCGAATGCCGAAACATTGGTACGGGAATGGCGGTTTACCGACGATGACGTGTTGCTGCATGCTCTGCCAATCTTTCACACTCATGGGCTGTTCGTGGCAACCAACGTGGTACTGGCTTCGGGCGGGTCGATGATCTTTCTGCCGAAATTCGATCTGGATGAGGTACTGCGGCATTTGCCTGATGCAACCGCGATGATGGGGGTTCCGACCTTCTACACCCGTCTGTTGGATGACGACCGGTTCACCGGCGATCTGGCATGTCATATGCGGCTGTTCATCTCGGGTTCGGCGCCAATGCTGGCCGAAACGCATCAGCAGTTTGAGGCCCGCACCGGGCACCGCATTCTTGAACGCTACGGTATGACCGAGACCAACATGAACACCTCGAACCCCTATGACGGTGAACGCCGCGCCGGATCCGTGGGGTTCCCCTTGCCGGGCGTTGAGCTCAAAGTGACCGACTCTGAGACGGGTGAAACCTTGCCACAGGGCGAAATCGGCATGATCGAGGTGCGTGGCCCCAACGTCTTTCAGGGCTATTGGGAAATGCCCGAGAAGACCGCAGCAGAGTTGCGCGAGGACGGGTTCTTTATCACCGGCGACCTTGGACGTGTGGACGCGGACGGCTATGTCCATATCGTCGGACGCGGCAAGGACCTGATCATCTCGGGCGGGTACAACATCTATCCCAAAGAGGTCGAACTGGTGCTGGACGACCAGCTCGGTGTTCTGGAAAGCGCAGTTATCGGCGTGCCCCATCCGGATTTCGGCGAAACCGTGTTGGGCCTGTTGGTAGCCGAACCAAACAAGTCGCCCGACCTCGAGGCCATCATGGCAAGCGCGCAGACCCAACTGGCGCGATTCAAACATCCCCGCAAGCTGATCGTGCTGAACGAATTGCCGCGCAATACGATGGGCAAAGTGCAAAAAAACGCGCTACGCGAAGCTTACAAAGACCTGTTTACCGAAGACTAGGTCTCAGCGGCGCGCGCCCCTGTGCGGTCAGCAACCAGCAATCACGGCCCTCGAACACGGCAGTGGCCAACGGATGACCATAGCCCGCGCCCGCATCCAAATTGATCCGATTGCCGCAATGTTCCGCCGTATCCACAGGGGTGTGACCATGCACGATCAGCCAGGGGTGCGGGCCAGATTCAACCAAAAATTCCTGCCGTATCCAAACCAGGTCATCTTCGGATTGCTGCGACAGTGGAAGACCGGGCCTGATGCCAGCGTGGACGAACAGCAGTTCATCCTCCTGATGGTAAACTGGCAAAGCGTTGATAAAATCCAGATGTGCTGGCGGTACGGCGGCACAGGCCCGTTCATGGACCTGATAGATGCGGTCATTGTCCGTGACTTCAACCCCATAGGAGGCCAGCGTATCCCGACCACCCAGCCGTGGGTTCAGCCAGTTCAGCGTGACGGGCAGTTGCTTATCTGCAATCTCGCGCTCTTGCACGAAGCGAGTCATCATGCGGTCGTGGTTACCCTTGACCATGACCCAGTTCCGCCCCGTCTGTTGGCTTTCGATCAGCAGGTTCAGAACACCACGACTGTCCGGGCCTCGATCGACATAGTCACCCAGAAACACAATCTTTGCATCTGGCCCGCCATCGGCCTCGATCCGCGACAGCGCAACCTGCAGCATGCCGAGCTGGCCGTGGATGTCACCGATTGCATAAATTGGCGAGGACATGGAAAACCCTAAATCAACAGGAACACCCTGCTTGTGACGCGTCTTGGCGGCCGGGAAAAGAAAATACCCACGCCTTGGAAGACGCGGGTATGAAGTGTCTCAGATATTCAACACCGCCTCAGGCAACGTCGAACTCCAGCGGTTTGATTTGCGTGAACAGGCCGGTTTCGGCCAGCTTTGCCCGCGCTTCGGCTGGCACCGGTTCGTCGACATACAGCAGCGCAATCGCTTCGCCGCCCGCTTCGGACCGGCCAAGGGTAAAGTTGGCGATGTTCACATCGCTTTCACCCATGGTCTGGCCCAACGCACCGATGATACCCGGAACATCCTCGTTGGTGGTGTACAGCATATGCGCGCCGACCTCGGCGTCGATATTGATGCCTTTGATCTGGATGAAGCGGGGTTTGCCGTCGCTGAACACCGTGCCACCGATGGAACGCTCGCGCTTTTCGGTCACGACAGTAACCTTGATGTACCCCTCGAAGGCACCCGATTTATCCTGATTGGTGGTCGAGATCTTGATGCCACGCTCTTTGGCCACCACAGGGGCAGAGACCATGTTAACCTCGGGGTTGAACTTTTTCATGATCCCGGCCACGGTCGAACAGTTCAGAGCCGCAAGGTTCATCTCAGCCGCGACACCGTCATAGAGAATGTTGATCGCCTTGATCGGCTCATCCGTCATTTGACCGATGAAGCTGCCCAGATGTCCGGCCAGTTTGATCCACGGCCCCATGACCTTGGCTTCTTCGGCGGTGACGGACGGCATGTTCAGCGCGTTCTCAACCGCGCCGGTCAGCAGGTAGTTCGAGATTTGCTCGGCCACCTGCAGCGCCACGTTTTCCTGCGCCTCGGTCGTTGCGGCCCCCAGATGCGGCGTGCAGACGACGTTGGGCAGGTTGAACAGCGCATTGTCCTTCGCGGGCTCTTCGCTGAACACGTCAAAGGCGGCACCCGCCACGTGACCGGATTGCAATGCTTCGGCCAGCGCCTCTTCATCGACCAGACCGCCGCGGGCACAGTTGACGATGCGCACGCCAGGCTTGGTCTTGGCCAGATTTTCGCGGCTGAGGATGTTGCGAGTCTGATCGGTCAGCGGCACATGCAAGGTGATGAAATCGGCACGCGACAGCAGCTCATCCAGTTCAACCTTTTCAACACCCATCTTGGCGGCTTTCTCTTCGCCCAGATAGGGATCATAGGCGACAACCTTCATTTTCAGGCCCAGGGCGCGTTCGCAGACGATCCCGCCAATATTGCCCGCACCAATGACGCCCAAGGTTTTGTTGGTCAGCTCGATCCCCATGAACTTAGACTTTTCCCATTTGCCCGCATGGGTCGAAGTGCTGGCCTCGGGGATCTGCCGCGCCACGGCGAACATCATCGCAATCGCGTGCTCGGCTGTGGTGATCATGTTGCCAAAGGGCGTGTTCATCACGATGACGCCCTTCTTGCTGGCGGCATCTTTGTCGACATTGTCGGTGCCGATGCCGGCGCGACCTATGACTTTCAGCTTGTCCGCATGTTCCAGCAAGGTCGGCGTGACCTTGGTGGCCGAGCGGATGGCAAGGCCGTCATATTGGCCAATCACTTCGGCCAGTTTATCTTTGTCCTTGCCCAGATCGGGCATGAAATCCACGTCGATGCCGCGGTCGCGGAAAATCTGAACAGCGGTTTCACTGAGTTTGTCAGAAACGAGTACTTTGGGAGCCATGTCTGTGGTCCTTGAATGTAATGAGATGTCCGGGCCTGAGGCGGCCCGGTGAAGATTGCGAAAGATCAGGCGGCTTCAGTTTGTGCTGCGAGCTCAGCCTCGAAGGCCCAGGCTAGCCAGGGCAACATCGCTTCGATATCCGAAGTTTCGACCGTGCCGCCGCACCAGATACGCAGACCCGCAGGTGCGTCGCGATAAGCCCCGATATCCAACGCGATATTCTCGGCCTCCAACCGCTTTGCAACGGCCTTGGCAAAGGCTGCGCCGTCCCGAATGCGCGCATCGGTGAATTTCAGACAGACAGACGTATTCGACTGCGTCGCCGGGTCGTCAGCCAGGTTGGCGATCCAGCCATTCTGCTCGCAGAACGCATGCACCGCACCGGCATTCGCATCGGCCCGGCCAATCAATCCCTGCAGACCACCAACTGAGCGCGCCCAGTCCAATGCAAACAGATAGTCCTCAACCGCCAGCATCGACGGGGTGTTGATCGTGGCGCCAGTAAAGATACCATCGATCAGCTTACCGCCCTTGGTCAGGCGGAAAATCTTGGGCAATGGCCATTCGGGGGTATAGCTTTCAAGCCGCTCCACAGCGCGTGGGGAAAGGATCAGCATCCCATGCGCCGCCTCTCCGCCCAGAACTTTCTGCCAGCTAAACGTGGTCACATCCAACTTGTCCCACGGCAGGTCCATCGCGAAGGCCGCCGAAGTCGCATCGCAGATCGTCAAACCCTGACGGTCATCCGCAATCCAGTCACCGTTTGGCACCCGCACGCCCGAAGTCGTGCCGTTCCATGTAAAGACCACGTCATGGAAGAAGTCGACCGAGGCCAGATCGATGATCTGCCCATAATCGGCTGTTTTCACTTCGGCGTCGATTTTTAGCTGCTTGACCACATCCGTGATCCATCCCGAGCCAAAGCTTTCCCAGGCCAGCATCTCGACCTTGCGTTCACCCAACAGCGACCACAGCGCCATCTCAACCGCGCCGGTGTCAGACGCGGGAACGATGCCGATCTTGTAATCTGCTGGAATGCCCAGCACTTCACGCGTACCTTCGATGGCCGCTTTCAGCTTGTCCTTGCCAACAGCAGCGCGATGCGAACGGCCAAGCGCTGCGTCAGCCAGTTTGGTCAGGTCAAATGTGGGGGGTTTGGCGCAGGGGCCCGAGGAAAAGCGCGGATTTGCCGGCCGCATTTCAGGTTTGCGCACGGCGTCATGCGACGCCGGTTGTTCGATAGTCATGTGTATTACCCTTCCAGATACACGCCCCTCGTTGGGGAGGGGTGTCCCACGGACAGAGCTAGGGTGCAGACGCAGCATCAACAAGCGAAAAAGACCCATCAGAAATCAAAAACGACAGGTTTTTATGCGCAAGTTGGGGGAGCGCGTTTCCGATAGGCGCAATTTCGTCACCGGCACAGCGCATCGTCCTTGTTGCCTATCAGGTCAACCGAACGGCTTCACCCGTTGCCAGCGCCTGTTGTGCCGCCAACCCCATACGAACGGACCACAGCCCATCCTGCAGCGTCACATCCGGCGCAGCCCGCTCGCCTCGAACAAGCGCCAGGAACCCCTGATGCTGGTAATAGGTCGATCCATTGTGGTCCCCGGCGGCCAGCAGGCGCGGATCGACGGGGATGTCCTGTGACACCGGCCCCTTCGGATTACGCGGGCTGACAATCACCTGCGGCACCGGCGGCTCACCCAGATGATCGGGCCAAAAGCGCCCCGGCCCCGGCACCAGCGCCTCGATCTTGGCCAGTTGTCCTGTGGCCGAGATTTCCTCTTGGTACCGCGATCCTTCGGCGAACATGCACAGTTCCAGCATCGCCCGCGTGCCGTTGGCGAAATCAACCAGAACATAACCGTGATCCAGAATATCCGGCGTTTCCCCATCATAGCTTTCGTCCAGATGGTTTACCGCCTGCCCACCGCTGGCGGTGATCCGCACCGGATCGGACCCAAGGATCAGCCGCATCAGGTCGAAGAAATGGCAGCATTTCTCGACAAATGTGCCGCCGGTATTGCGGTTGAACCGGTTCCAGTTGCCGACCTTTTCCAGAAAGGGAAATCGATGTTCTCGGATCGTCAGCATCTGCACCCCGCCGGTGGATTGGAGCCCTTTGATCAAAGCGGCAATCGGAGGCATATAGCGATATTCCATCGCCACCCAGATTGGATGGGGATAGTCACGCTGCACCGTTTCCAGCCGCGCCGCATCCTGCGGATCGGTAAAAAGCGGCTTTTCCACCAACAGGGGCAGTGGGCGCATCGCCGCAATGTCGCAGATCTGATCCACATGCAGGTGGTTCGGGCTGGCGATGACCAGGCAATCCAGATCCTCGACCGCCAGAAGATCAGCCACCGACCCCACCATCACAGCCTCGGGCGCGATCTCTTGCGCGGCGTGGGCCATCTGCGGGTCGGGCTCATAGATTGCCGCCACGCGCGTGCCATCCAGCAGAGCGATATTATGCAGGTGCTCCTGCCCCATCATGCCGCATCCGATCAGCCCGTAATTGATGGTCCGGGTCATGCGCGTTTCCTTTTACTTCAAGCGTTGAACATAGGTGGCCCGATCCGGATCGAACCAAGTTTTAGAGAATTCGACGGGTTCGACCTGTTCTGACCAGCTGAACCGCTCGATATACCCGACCGTCTGCCCGAAGGGCTTGGTAAAGCCCGTCGGTGTCCAATCGGGCAGCGCGGCGATTGAAACCCTGTCTACGGCCCGCGTGATCCAGAACCCCAACTGCTGCTGATAATAGCGATACAGCGAGTCAGACAGCAGGTTGCCGTCGATCAAACCCACTGATTCGTCGAGCCATATCTCTTCGACCGCGATGATTGTGTCATTCAAATAGCGCATCCGGCGCACGCGCGACCCCGTGGCCGCGGCTCCGAAACCGGGCAGATTGGCAGGCTTTTCCAGATGATCGACCGACAGGATATCCGCGCTTGGCAAACCGCCCCCTTCGGGCAGCTCAAGCCGGAACATCGCATAGACGCTGTTCTGCGTTCCGGTCTCACGGATGTAATTGCCCGAGCCCTGAATGCGTTCCAACATCCCTTTTTTCTCAAGCTCAGACAGCGATTTTCGCAGGGTCCCGACCGAGACATTCAGGTCCGCCGCCATGTCCCGTTCCGGCGGCAGGCGCTCACCGTCAATCAGACGGCCGGCCGCAATATCGCGGATCAGCAGTTCTGCAATCTGAACATATATCGGCAGGGCATTGGGGTTTCGGCTTGAGGGGGGCACGTCGGGGCGCTTCGATTGGTCACAGGAAAAATTGATACACTATTGATCTACATCAATGTGATTGCTACGCAAGAGAAAAAGCAAATCCATTGCGGAGACCGACTCAGATGACGATCGTCCCAATCACCTCCCCCGATCTGAACGCGGCCGAGGTCTCGTGGTTTTCGGCTCTGTGTTCGGATGACTATCAGTTTCTGGGGATGCCCGATGGCGATCTGCGGTCCAGCTGGGACCACTGTTCCGCCATCGTGAAAGAGGCCGAGGCACAGGGGTTTCGCAACATCCTGTGCCCGTCATCCTATCAGGTCGGTCAGGACACACTTAGCTTTGTTGCTGGATGCGCACCGATCACCGACAAGATCAACCTGCTGGCCGCGGTGCGTTGCGGTGAAATGCAGCCCATCATGCTGGCCCGCACCATCGCGACGCTGGATCACATGTTGCGGGGGCGTTTGACGGTCAACATCATCTCGTCCGATTTCCCTGGTGAAAAGGCAGACAGCGCGTTCCGTTATCAACGCTCGCGCGAAGTCGTCGAAATCCTGAAACAGGCTTGGACGCGGGATGAGATCAACCATGCGGGCGAGGTCTATAATTTCTCGGGCCTGACCACCGATCCAGCCAAACCCTATCAGACCGGCGGACCACTGTTGTATTTCGGCGGCTATTCCCCATCTGCGCTCGAACTGTGCGGAGAGCATTGCGATGTCTACCTGATGTGGCCAGAAACCGAGGATCAACTGGCCGGGCGGATGCAGGCGGTTCATGCGGTAGCCGAGAATTACAACCGGACTCTGGATTACGGCTTGCGCGTTCACATGATCGTTCGCGATACCGAGACCGAAGCGCAGGAATACGCTGATTACATCGTATCCAAGCTGGACGACGAATACGGTCGCGCCATCCGCGAACGGGCGCTGGATTCCACCTCGCTGGGTGTGGCGCATCAGGCCAAAAACCGCGATCTGGCGGATGAATACGGCTATGTCGAACCTGGTCTCTGGACAGGCGTGGGCCGGGCGCGGTCTGGCTGCGGCGCAGCGCTTGTGGGCTCCACCGATCAGGTCATGACCAAGATTGAAAACTATCAAAAGATGGGCATCCGCGCCTTCATCTTCTCGGGCTATCCACATCTGGACGAGGCCCGCCATTTCGGTGCCCGCGTGATGCCCAACCTGAAAACCTGCTCGCTTCCCGAGGAATACGGACGCGTGCCCAAAACCATCCCAGCCACCCCGCTGGGCAACGGAGTTCGCCGCTAATGCAACGTGTAAAGCTTTCAGACACGCTGGAAATGAGCCGCCTGGTATACGGCATGTGGCGCTTGGGTGATGACAGTGACACCTCGGCGGATCATGTCGAAGCCAAGATACAAGCCTGCCTGGATCAGGGCATCACCACATTCGATCAGGCCGATATCTATGGCGGTTACGCGGCCGAGGCGGTTTTGGGCAATGCCCTGCGCGCCAACCCGGCGCTGCGCGCGCGGATGGAGATCGTCACCAAATGCGACATCGTTGCGCCGATGGGCCGTTACGCAGACGCCATGGTCAAATATTATGACACATCGCGCGCGCATATCCTGAAATCGGTTGAAACCTCGCTGACCGAGATGGCAATCGACCATGTCGACCTGCTCCTGATCCACCGCCCTGATCCCTTCATGGACCACCATGAGACCGGCGCAGCGCTGGACGAGGTCGTGGCCAGCGGCAAAGTGGGCGCGGTTGGCGTATCGAATTTCCGCCCGTGGGACTGGACGCTTCTGCAATCAGCGATGAAGACCCAACTGGTCACCAACCAGGTCGAGATCTCGCTGGGCGAAATCCGCCCCTTCACCAATGGCGACCTAGCGTTTCATCAACAGCATGGGCAGCCGGTGATGGCGTGGTCGCCGCTGGGCGGCGGACTGCTGATGGCCGGGAACCCTCCGGTCGGCGTGGTCGCGGATGAGATCGCCGCCGAATTCGGAGTGGACCGGGCCGCAGTGGCCGTGGCCTTCCTTCTGGCACATCCTGCAGGCATCCTGCCGGTGCTAGGCACCAACAATCTGGGCCGGATCAAACAGATTTCGGACGCCTTGAAAGTCAATCTGGATCGCGAGAGTTGGTACCGCCTTTATGAGGCGGCACTGGGCCATGAGGTACCATGATGAATGCAATGTCACAGGACATGAACCATACTTTCATCCCACACAAGGATGACACCCGAACCCTGCGCGATGCGTTTGGCCGCTTTGCCACCGGAGTTACCATCGTCACCTGCAACAGCACGGACGGCCCGGTCTGCATCACCGCCAACAGTTTTTCGTCCCTATCGCTGGACCCGCCCCTGATCATGTGGGCCGGCGACCGCAACTCGCGCCGCTTCCCCTATTTCCACAAGGCGCGCCATTTCAGCGTTCATGTATTGTCCTCTGAACAGGCCGAGCTGTGTTTCGGCTGCTCGAAAAACGCCTTTGCGCTGCGAGACATCGCCCATGGGCATTGCTCGAATGGTACCCCTCTGCTGCCGGATTGTCTGGCACGGTTTGAATGTGAACAACACGCTTATCACGACGCAGGCGATCATGTGATCGTCGTGGGCAAAGTCCTGAAGGCCAGCATTAGCGATGGAGACGCGCTGACCTTTTATGCCGGAAAACTCGGCCAATTCGCGCAGTCCTAAGCGCGCTCTGACGACTGCGGGACCAACCCGCGGCTGACATAGGGAGGAAACGCATGGGCGGACTGGCAACGATGCTGGCGCCGATTGCATTCGTGAACGAAACCGTGCTGCGATTGGGCCGCGCGGTTGGCGTCGTTGCGATTGCATTCATGGTGACCGCAATCCTGATTCAGGTATTCTTCCGATATGTGCTGGGCAACGCACTGCCCTGGCCGGATGAGGCCGCCCGGTTCTGCATGCTCTGGATGACGGGTCTGATGGCCCCGACCGCATTTCGCCGCGGCGGGTTCGTGGCCATCGACATGGTGCCCCTGATGCTTCCGCGCGTATTGGGACAGGTACTGATGCTCGCGCTGCTGTTCGTGTCACTGGCGGTGCTGCTGGTGGCGGTAAAGATCGGCTGGTCCGAAGTGACCGGGTTCGGGGGCAAATTCGCAACCGCCGCTTTGTATATTCCCACCTCATTTGGCTTTGACGAATGGTACCGCGTCCCGCGCAGCTGGATGATGGCCTCGCTGCTGGTAGGGGTGGCCCTTCTGATCGTAGTAAATGTCGAGCTGATCCTGCGCGCGATTGTCTCGCTATTGGGGGGCGCAGACCTGCTGCCTGAAATTGCCGACGCACCGGTGGGGGCTGAATAGATGTTGATTTGGTTCCTGCCCACTTTCCTTGTCTTTCTGATGATCGGCCTGCCGGTCTTTTTCGCCCTTTTGGCCGCCCCGGGTATCCTGCTGTGGCTAAATGGCCAATCCAATGACATCACCCTGCTGTACCGCAATGTTTATAACGGCATGGACAGCTTTCCCCTGATGGCAATCCCTTTCTTCATGCTGGCCGGAGAGCTAATGAACCGCGGCGGGATAACCATCCGTCTGGTGGAATTCAGCCAAGCCTTGATGGGCCATTTTCGCGGCGGGTTGGCGCATGTGAACGTGCTCAGCTCGATCCTGTTTGCGGGACTTTCAGGCTCTGCCGTGGCGGATACATCAGCGCTGGGTTCAATGCTGATCCCAGCGATGGAGAAGCAGGGCTATACCCGCAAATTCGCTGCGGCGATCACTGCGGCCAGTTCGGTGATCGGTCCGATCATTCCCCCTTCGGGCATCATGATCATCTACGCGTATGTGATGGGCGAAAGCGTTGCGGCGCTGTTTCTGGCTGGGATCGTGCCGGGCGTCATGGTTGGCGTTGGCCTGATGCTGATGATCAAATTCATGGCCGACAAGTATGATTTTCCCGTTGCCAGCCGCAAATACACATGGGGTGAACGGGGTCAGGCCAGCCTCAAGGCGTTCTTTCCACTGCTGACTCCGGTGATCATTCTGGGTGGTATTCTGGGCGGTATCTTTACACCTACCGAAGCCGCAGCGGTGGCCGTCGGCTATGCCTTTCTGATCGGCTTTTTCATCCTGCGCACCCTGACGCTCAAAGAAGTGCCCGAGATCCTCAGCAATGCCGGCCTAACCTCCGCCGTCGTTCTGCTGCTGGTGGGGGCGGCCATGGCGTTCAAAACCGTGGTCAGCCTCAGCCATGCGCCAGAACAGTTGGCCTCGCTGATCCTCAGCCTGTCGGAAAACCCGCTGATCCTGCTGTTTCTGATCAACCTGCTCTTGTTCGTTGTCGGCATGTTTTTGGATGCCGGGCCTGCGATCATCATTCTTGGGCCGATCCTGGGACCGATCTTTACCAGCCTCGGCGTCGACCCGATCCACTTTGCCATCATCATGAGCGTCAACTTGACCGTTGGTCTGGCCACACCCCCCATGGGGCTAGTGCTGTTCGTGGCCGCCGCCGTGTCGCGCGAAAAGGTTGAAACCATTGCCAAGGCGATCCTGCCGTTTCTGGCCGTTGAAATCATCGTGATCTTTCTGATCACCTACATCCCCGCATTATCCATGACGATCCCGAGGATAACGGGATTTGCCAACTAACTGAGTTCCACAGGGAGGAAACGCATGCTCAGAACCTTTATCAAAACCGCAGCGGTGGCCACGTCGCTGGTCGCCGCATCAGCCATCGCGGCCACGGCAGCGGATTATACGCTGCGCGCCACGGCCAACTCGAACGAAAATGACGAGGATTATGACGGTCTAATCGTTTTCAAGAACTATGTCGAAGCCGCTTCGAACGGCGCGATCGAGGTCGAGCTGTTCATCGGTACGCAGCTGTGTTCGAACGGCGCGGAATGCCTGCAGGGTGTGGCCGATGGAACCATCGACATCTATATCTCGACCTCGGGCGGGGCGTCAGGCATCTTTCCCTATGTTCAGGTCCTCGACCTACCCTACCTTATGGCGGATGACCGGATTGCCGAGCATGTTCTATCCGGCGATTTCACCCGCACCATGCGCGACATGGCGCTTGAGGATTCCGGCGGCGCGATCCGTCTGATGACCATCGGCAACACTGGTGGCTGGCGCAACTTTGCCAACACCCAGCGTCGCGTGGCTGAACCAGCTGATATGGAAGGGTTGAAAATCCGCACCGTGGTCGCTGACCTGCCACAAGAGCTGGTTAAAGCCTTGGGTGCATCGCCCACCCCGATCCCGTGGCCGGAACTGTTCACCAGCTTTCAAACCGGTGTGGTTGAAGGGTCCAAGAACGGCATCACCGACATCATGGGCATGAAATTCCCCGATGCAGGCCTGCAATATGTCACCCTGGACGGCCATGCCTATATGGGCGCTCTGTGGTGGATGAATAACGCCAAGTTCCAGGAGATGCCCGAAGACATGCGCCGTGTCGTGGTCGATGGGTTCTATGCGCTGCAGCAGGCCACCTTTGCCTCACCCAAGCGCAAGTCGATCCAGGCCTATGAGGATTTCGTCGCCGGTGGCGGTGATCTGTACGTGCCGACCCCCGAGCAGAAAGCCGCGTTCAAAGAGGCGGCAACCCCGGTCTACGAGTGGTTCCAAACCAACGTCGGTCGTGGTGATGAGGTCTTCACCGCGCTCACCGAAGCCGTTGCAGCGGCCGAGGCAGACGTCAACGCATCGCGTGACGCGGACCTGAACTAAGCCATTTAGGGTCGGGCGTTTGGCCCGACCCTCACCGAAACGGGTACATCCACCCTTTATAGTCGTTGACCAGAACATGGGCTCTTTCAATCTGCTCCGGCGACATTTTCTTGACCACTTCCTCAAGGCTGATTGCCGCGTCGGGATCGCCGCCAATGGCGCTGAGCGTGTACCACATGTAAGCCCGCACAAGATCCGGCGCAGGCAAGCCCAGACCCAGTTCGTAATACCAGCCGACCCCCGATTGTGCGCCCGGATGCCCCTTCATCGATGCGCGCAGATACCATTCAAAGGCACGTTCATAATCCTGCTCGACCCCAAGACCCAACCCGTACATCACGCCGATCAATTCCTCGGCCTCGGCATTGCCGGATCGGGCGGCGGGCAGCAGTTCCTCGCGCGCGGCCTCGAACGCGCCGGCCTCCATCATGTCACGCGCCTGTTCCAGCTCGGCCAGCGCAGGGGTCGCAAGCATACACAGGGCAAATATAATCTGGCGCATGGGATTGCTTTCCTTTTTGCCGGCGCGGCCGCAGCGCAAGAGCTGCCACGCCCGCTGACCGATGATGATTTCCTGTCCTTTGATATGGAACAGGCCGCGATTGGTCATCAACTGTTTTACGATCCGATCCTGTCGGGCAATCAAAACATCGCCTGCGCCCATTGCCACCACCCGGATTTCGGCACATCCGATGGGCTGTCACTGGGCATCGGCGAAGGCGGTCAGGGGTTAGGCCCCGATCGCACGCCGGGCACTGGGTCCGACAAAATCCGCAAGCGTATTCCCCGAAATTCGCCCGGCCTTTGGAACCTCGGGGCAAAGGACATCCATACTGTTTTCCATGACGGACGACTGAGTATCTCGGATGTCTATGGCAACGGCTTCAACTCTCCGGCGCAGGAATGGTTGCCCGCGGGATTGAATTCTCTGCTGGCCGCGCAGGCGCTGTTCCCGCTGACCTCGCAGTTTGAGATGGCCGGGAATGTTGCCGAAAACCAGGTGACTGGCGCTGTGCATGACCGGATCGACAAGGGCTGGCCGATTCTTGCCAAGCGTGTGCGCACCGACCCCGCCTACGGTCCGGCCATGATCGCAGCCTTTCCTGAAGTCAAGACATCCGAAGACATAACCATCACCCAGATCGCCAATGCTCTGGCCGCCTTCATGGCTATCGAATGGCGCAGTATCGACAGCCCCTTTGATCATTATCTGGCAGGGAACACCGATGCGCTGTCACCGGTTCAGAAGGCTGGAATGACCCTTTTCTATGGCAAGGCGCAATGTTCCACCTGCCACGCCGGGCCCCTAATGTCGGATCAGAAGTTCCACGCGCTGGCCTTGCCGCCCTTTGGCCCGGGCCGCACCCGGCAATGGGATCCCAATGTCCGCGATGTTGGCCGCATGGGCGAAAGTGATCGGCTTGAGGATGCCTACCGCTTTCGAACGCCGATGCTGCGCAATGTTGCTCTAACCGCACCATACGGCCATAACGGAGCCTTTCCCGATCTCGACAGCGTGATCCGCCATCACCTCAACCCTGAACGCAGCCTGTCGCGTTGGACCCGTGACATGGCCGCCCTGCCCGAAATTCCGTGGCTGGAACAGATTGATTTCGCGGTATGGGGCGATCAGTTCGAAATGGCGCGCCTACGCAGCCGGATCGACATCCCAGAGATTGACCTGACAGATGCAGAAATCACCAGTCTTGTGGAATTCCTGCATGGTCTGACCGGGACCAGCATCAAGACGCCGCCATTTGGGATTCCTGACAATTTCATCCCATAAGATCAGCCCCTGGCCAGTGCGGGGGCTGATCTGGTTGTCGTCTGTTTACTCTGCGGCTTCTTCGTAAGCGTCCATTGGTGGGCATGTGCAGATGA